>CAIVEA010000055.1 GCA_903904765.1 uncultured Chloroflexota bacterium | reverse complement strand
GCTTTTGGTGGATAAGGGCGATTTTTCGAGTGGCGCGAGCGCAGCATCGTCTCACATGTTGCATGGCGGTATTCGCTACCTTGAAAATGGTGAGTTCCGGTTGGTGCGCGAGGCGCTGACCGAACGCAACCGCCTGATTCAGAACGCGGCGCACTATGCGCGTCCGCTGCCGACCACGATCCCGATTTTTAGCTGGGTGTCTGGCTTCCTGAATGCACCGCTGAAGTTCCTGAATCTGCGCGATAAGCCTTCAGAGCGCGGGGCGGCGGTGATTAAAATCGGTCTGATCTTCTACGATTGGTTCACACGCGGTCAGCAAACGCTGCCCGTCCATCAGTTCTTCTCGAAAGCGGAGTCGTTGAAACTGCGTCCGGCGATGAACCCGGATATTGTCTGCACGGCGACCTACTATGATGGCGCACTGCCGCAACCAGAACGCTTGAGCATGGAATTGGTTCTGGATGGTGAGGTGGATTGCAGCGGTGCACGGGCGTTGAACTATGTGGCGCTTCAGAGCGCGGCGGGTGGCGAAGTGGTGCTGCGCGACGAGGTGACGGGTGAGACGGTTACGGTGAAGCCGAAGGTGCTGGTGAATGCGGCTGGTCCCTGGATTGATGTGGCGAATCAGGCTATGGGACACAAGACGCACTTTATCGGTGGCACGAAGGGGTCGCATCTGGTCGTAGATCATCCTGATCTGTATAAGGCGGCGGCTGACAGCGAAATCTTCTTCGAGAATAAGGATGGACGCATTTGCCTGATTTTCCCGCTGATGGATAAGGTGATTCTGGGGACGACGGACATTCGTGTGGATGACCCTGAAAAGGTGGAATGCACCGAAGAAGAAGTGGACTACATGCTGAATCTGGTGCGGCATGTGTTCCCGAGCATTCACATTGATCGTTCGCACATTGTCTTTCGTTTCTGTGGCGTGCGCCCTCTGCCTTCGAGCGATGCCTCTCGCACAGGGGCGATCAGCCGCGATCACAGCATCCGCGTGATCGAGCCGGGTGCAGGACTGTCGTTCCCGGTGCTGTCGCTGGTGGGCGGGAAGTGGACGACCTACCGCGCTTTTGCCGAACAGACGGCAGATGCGGTGCTGGCACGGCTGAATCGTACCCGTAAGGCGGATACGAAGTCGGTGGGGATTGGTGGCGGCAAGGGCTTCCCGAAAGAATCTGCGGCACAAAAGGCGTGGGTGGCGGACACAGCTTCCAAGACGGGCGTGGTTGCTACTCGCGTGGAAACACTGTTCCGGCGTTACGGCACAGGTGCGGTAGCGGTGGCGGCGTTCTGCGCGAAAGAGGCGGATGCGCCGCTGCGTTCAAGCCCGGATTACAGCCGCCGCGAAATCGCCTATCTTGTCCATCAGGAGAAGATTGTGCATCTGGACGATCTGATTCTGCGGCGTTCGTTGCTGGGGATGCTGGGTTTCGTCACGGGTGATTTGCTGCAAGAGACTGCGGCGATCATTGGTGCAGAACTGGGATGGTCGGCAGAGCGCGTACAGTCCGAAGTGACGGCCTGCGCGAATTTGCTGCAAAAGCGGCACGGCGTACCGGCGGAGCGCCTTGCTGTCCGTTCGTAAGCATTGACATTTCCTCGGGGGATGGTCGGTGTTCGATCATCCCCTCTGGAGTGTAGCGGTTCGATTCACTTCTGTATATTTACCGTCGCTGACTTTGGTTTGACAGCTATCGGTAGGTCACATATTCTGTGAGGCAACGCAGATTGTGGAAAGTGCATTTCTATTGGTATTCATATTGGCTTAGTCACGGATTGTTTTGATGCCAACATTGATGGATGTGGCGCGTCGCGCCGGAGTCTCGACGGCTACGGTTTCTAAAGTGCTTTCCAATACACCCTATTTTACCGAACAGACCCGCGCCAAAGTCATGCAGGCTGTGGAAGAACTCGGGTATGTTCCTCATCTGGCGGCACGCGCCTTGTCGAAGGGCAAGACACGCATTATTGCGGTGGTGTTTCCACACCTCTACGATGCGCTGTTTAGTGATCCGCTGGTGCTGCGAATTTTGGAAGGCATCGAAGGCGAATCTATCTGGCGAGGCTATAACATCCTGTTAAGCACCCCTCGATTGAATGCGCGTGGCCCCGATATGCATTACCGACAGTTGATTCAAAGCGGCTATATTGACGGGGTGATTGCGCTGGATAATGTGCCGTTTGCATCGGTACTAGACCCTGTACGCAAGCGGGGCATTCCGGCGGTGGCAATCGGGTATTACGGCGCGGATAATCGAGTCGTGAGTGATGACCAGTCGGGCGGATTTCAACTGATGAATCATGTGCTGGGGCTGGGTCATCGGCATATCGGGATTATCAGCGTTGCACCGAATATCCATTACTCGATACAGTACCGGATGGCAGGGTTGCGGGCCGCTGCGGAAGCAATGGGGTTTGATTTTGAGACTATCCCGCAAGCAGAAGGTGATTTTTCTACGGATAGTGGCACTGTGGCGGCGGCGGGATTGCTGGCAAAGTATCCAGAACTGACCGCGTTTGTTTGCCTGAACGATCGTATGGCGATGGGGGCGATGTTGACGGTGCGGAACAGTGGACGCGAAATTCCCCGCGATTTTACGGTGGTGGGTTATGATGATATTCCGATTGCTGCAACTGTATCACCGCCGCTGACCACGATTGATCAGCAAGCACCGGAATTGGGGCGGGCTGCGATGCGAATGCTACTGGATGTGCTGGATAATCACACGCCGGAACTGGTGAAAATGCCCACTCATTTGATTGTTCGTCAATCTTCTGCGCCGCCACTGGACAGACGGTAGTATATCGTTGATGCCGTGAAGCATGGTTGTATGAACAGAGTAGGCGGTCATCATGAGTCGAATCGCTGTGCTGCTGCTAGTACTTGCCCTTAGCGGATGTGCTGTGATGAACGCGGGGCAGTCTCAAACCCCACTCGGCTTTCCGGGTCATCCGGTTGTGAGCAACCACGATTGGACACCTGCACTGAAGGAATTTGGTGGCGTGTCTATGATGCTGGTTCCGGCAGGGTGTTTTCGGATGGGCAGCGAAATTGGCGAAGATGATGAAAGCCCGCAGAGCGCTGCGTGTGTGGAGAATCCCTTCTGGCTTGATCGCACCGAGGTTAGCAACGCGCAATTTGCACTATTTCAGGGTGTGGCAGAAACCCCTTCCACATGGCCTGATCTAGATCGTCCGCGTGTGAATGTGCGCTGGACGGAAGCGCGTGATTTTTGTAAGCTGCGGGGAGCGCGGTTGCCAACCGAACTGGAATGGGAATGGGCAGCGCGTGGCCCCGACAACCGCGAGTATCCTTGGGGCGATACGTGGCAAGCGGACGCACTGGTTCAACCTGAGAATGCGAACGCGCAGACCGCACCTGTCGGCAGTCGTCCGGCGGGAGCCTCATGGGTGGGGGCGCTGGATATGGCAGGCAATGTGTGGGAATGGACGGGTAGCCTGTATGTTGTGTATCCGTATGCTCATGATGTGCGCGAAAATCCGGCCGATATGATTTTGGAGCATGTTATCCGAGGTGGTTCGTGGTACGACATCACCGACCCGTTTTATGCGCGGGCTGCGAACCGGGGGCGAATGAACGCCACCGATCAGTCTTTCAACGTGGGATTGCGCTGCGCCCGCGATTTCTAGGCCGATTATGCTATACTCGCGCCAGTAAACGGCAGTTAACCTTTTAGGATTACTCCCATGCCTACGATTGATGAACAAGTTGATCTTCTAATGTCGGGCGCTGAGTACGGCGACCCACAAACCAAAGAAACGATGCGCCGTGAATTGCGTGAGCGCTTGGTCGAAGCGGAGAAGGCGGGGCGGCCTTTGCGCGTGTACTGCGGTTATGACCCGCGCACGGCTGATCTGCATCTTGGGCACACGATCACCATGCGGAAACTGCGCCAGTTTCAGGAACTGGGACATGATGTGACGTTCCTGATCGGCAGCTTCACCAGTTTGATCGGTGATCCTTCGGATAAGGACAAAGCCCGCGACCAACTGACGCGGGAGCAGGTGGAAGTGAATGCTCGCACCTATTCGGATCAGGCGTTCAAGATTCTCGACCCGAATTTGACCCGCGTGCGCTTCAATGATGAATGGCTGTCCACGCTGGATTTTGCGGACATCATCCGGTTGGCGAGCAACTTTACGGTGCAGCAGTTCCTTGTGCGCGAGAACTTCAAGAAGCGGTTGGATGCGGGTGAACCGATCTACCTGCATGAACTGTTCTACGGGCTGATGCAGGGCTACGACGCGGTGGCACAGGAAACCGATGTACAGGTGGGCGGGCAAGACCAATTGTTCAACATTCTGGTGGCGGGACGTAAGCTGCAAGAAGGGCTGGGGCAGCGTCCGCAGGTGGCGATCATCATGGGTGAAAGCCTGCCGGGGACGGATGGTGATGTCAAGATGAGCAAGAGCCTCGGCAATCATATCCCGATTCTGGCTGAGCCGTGGGATATGTTCGGCAAGGTGATGAGCGTGCCGGATAAGGCGATGGCGATCTATCACAAGTTGATTCTGGGGTGGACACCGGTGCAGGTGACTGAACTTCAGAATGGGCTGGCTTCAGGGGCGC
>CAIVEA010000054.1 GCA_903904765.1 uncultured Chloroflexota bacterium | reverse complement strand
TCGCCGCCGAGGATGGCGTAGCGGTTATGAAAGGTAGCTGCCTCGGCGCGGATGTGCGACACATCCACCCATGCAGGATCAGGCCAGTCGTAGTTGTTGATTTCGTCAACGGTGGTGGCGTGTTCTAGTGGGTGGCTGATGGGCTGACCGCCCTCATAGCCATGCCGCAGGATTTTGAAGGGCGAACGGAAAGTCACGCCGGGGGGCAGGTTGCCATAGGGACTGCGCTCTTGCGGGCCAGCATAACGAGTGGTGACGCGCCGGAAATCGTCCCCCACCCACAACGACAGGCTTTCGTCGTCAGGTAGGTTTAGATGTTGGATGGCTTTCTTGCGGAAGGCGGGCGAAGCGCCGAGCCAGACCGGTACACGATCTGGCTCTTCAAAGGCGAACGTGGTCAGCACTCTGTCTCTGGAATTCATAGCCGGATTCCCTGTTCATCTGTTAACAGGTATACCCGGCCTGATGGAAATGGGCAAGCATTTGGTTAGTATGGTGAGCGTGTGCTGTTTGCTCACTCATGCTGCCAGATGGCGGCGTGCAGGGATGGGTGCGCGGATTCGCCCCGGAAATCGTCTAGTATTAGCCCATCCACATGGATGGCTTCGAGGGCATGATGGTACTCGGCAGGACGCTGATCGCCCCACACAACTTCGCAATGGCGCAGCGTGACGTTCTTGGCATTGCGGAGAAGAAAACCGGATGTGGGATAGTCGGGCATGCCTTCGCCGCCCTCAAACGGGCGAATATCCTGTCGTCCGGCGGGTATTTTCGTCCACTTATTCAGTTCGACGCGCACATTCTCGAACACAATGTCTTGCAGGGTGTCTTGTTCCCATCCGTAGACGAAAACCCCGTTTTCGCCTTTGCAGCGGATGTTTGAGAAGCGCACGCCACGCACGATTCCCATGTTGACATCGGGTGTCCACGGCATGGCGCAGATGTAGATTGGCTCGGCACGTCCCCACCACGCTTCGTGGAAGAGGCGCGTCTCGATGATCATATTGGAGAAGATGACATTTTCGATCACGCTGTTGTGGCTGTGGTGGATGCCCAGACCGCGATTCGAGGCTTGAATCACGCATGAATCGAATATGATGTTTCGCATGGGAGCGAAGGCTTCGCAGCCTATCATCAGCGCGGTTGAAGTGGAAACCAGTGTGCATCCGGTCACGGTGATATTCTCACACGCACCGAAGTCCCCCGCGTTGGCACAGGATTTCATGCAGATGCAATCATCACCCGCCACGATATGACAATTCGCAATCCGCACATTGCGGCACTGGTCAATATCAATGCCATCACTGTTCGGCAGTTTGAGGTCGTTCAGGATGCGAATGCCCTGAATGAGCAGGTCTTCGCAACCGGAAAACCGTAGCGTCCACATGGCTCCATCGCGAATCACAATGTCCTGAAAGGTGACGTTCTCGCAACCGATCATGACCGATGTGAAGGGGCGCAGTTGCTGCATGCGGTAGATGTGCGGCAGGCGTTCGGTGATGAATTTGCGCCCGCCGCCGTCAATCACGCCGCCGCCGCACACAGCGATATTCTGTGCGCCGTAAGCCGCGAGGAAGGTGATGCTCTCGCTGAGGTTCGGGTAGCCTACGCCTTTATGTCCCGCAGGGGTTTGCACGAGGCTGAAATCCGCAACGTTGCCGCTGGCTTCGACCACTGCCCCGCGTTCAACGTAAAACTCCACATAGGATCGGAGGACGATGGTTCCGCACAGGTATACCCCGCCCGCTGGAACGAGGACGCGCCCCCCGCCGGAGGTGCTGCACGCATCAATCGCTGCTTGAATGGCCGCCGTGTCCAGCGTGACCCCATCCCCGACAGCACCATAGTCTCTAATGTTGTAAACAGCCATAAAAATACCCTTGCTCCGTTAGGTTGCTTGGGGCAATCCCCAATCTGCGACAACCTATTTTACCTCGGCGGAGTAGGGATGAAGAAACGAAATCGGTCACGATACTTCATCGCAGTAACATAACCTTTATTCGGGGCGGCGCAAGAATTGACCGTAGCCCGGTTGGGCGTGGATGTGTCCATCGGACATCACGATCTGTCCGCGCAGGAGAGTCATCACCGGCCAACCGCGCAGGCTACGTCCTTCCAGCACACTGTAATCGGCTGCCGAGAGGAGTTGATCGGCTTGTACAACGCGGCTGGTTTCCACATCAATTAGCGTGAGATCGGCATCTGCGCCCACCGCGATTTCGCCTTTGCGTGACAGCCCGAAGATGCGTGCTGCATTGCGTGAACTCAGCGCCGCGATTCGCTCCAACGAGATTCCGCGCTGGTGATAGCCGTATTCTAGCAGGGCGGGGATGATGGTTCCCGACCCGGCGAAACCGGGCATGATCTGCCATAGGGACGGCTTGAGTTTGGCACGACTGTGCGGCACATGGTCGCTACCCACCGTGTCAATCACCCCGCGCCGGATGGCATCCCACAGCGCATCCACATCGCGTTTGGAGCGCAGCGGCGGATTCACTTTTGCCAGCCCGCCCTGTGGTTCGGCTTCGTCTACCGTTAGCGTGAGATGGTGGATGCACACCTCGGCATGAACGGCGATACCTCTGGCACGCAGGTTTTCGACAGCCTCTACGCCTTCTGCCGAACTGATGTGGACGACGTACAAGGGGCATTCGGCATGATGCGCGATGTAACCGGCGCGGTGAATGGCCTCGCCTTCTGCCCAACCGGGACGCGCTTCCGTCCACGCGGCTAGATCGGTGCGTCCGGCCTGTTCCAACTGTGTGCCCAGACGTTCCGCCACTTCCGAATTTTCGCAGTGGACGCAGGCAATTCCGTTCGGCAAGCGCCCGATACGGCGCATGGCATCGTACAGGAAACCGTCATCTGCGCCCTGCAAGCCTTGAAGCTGTCCGGCTTTGCCTTTGTAGGCGATGTACAGCTTGAACGAGGTAATTGCGAAGTCCTGCGCGGCTTGCGCGAAGGTTGTGAGTTGATCCTCGGTCATGATCGCCAGATGGAAGGCCATATCCATGTGGCTGCCAGCGGCCAGTTTTTGCAGTTCCACCGGAATATGATCGGCATACGCGCCCAACTCGCGATGCATGCGGAAGGCGGTCGTCAGGCCACCGATCAGCGCCGAACGGGTTTCGGTGATGTAATCGCCGTCCCCGTTGTCATAGCCCCGGTCGTAGCGGAAGTGCGTATGCGGGTCAATTCCGCCCGGAAGCAGCGCCATGCCCCGCCCGTCTATCACCTGTGTGGCCGTTGCGTCTACGCCGGGGGCGAGAATGGCCGCGATTTTGTCACCGATGATGCCAACACTGCCGGGGATCGGCTGACGATCCCCGTTGATGATGCGACAGTTGTGGAGCAGTAAATCGAACATGGCGGTTTACGACAAATGGGGAATGATGTGCTTGCCGATGCGCTCGATGCTGCCCAGCACCTTGCTCTGTTCCAGCCCCGGCCAGTGCATCCGCAGCATGAAGTGGTTCACGCCCAGTTCGGCCTGATAACGCTGGATTTCGTCTGTCACGAATTCCGCATCACCGATCAGGAAACGGTCTTTCACAAATTCCTCGAACGGCTGGTTGAAACGCTCGTTTTCGGGTAGGAATTTGTCCTGTCCCCACGAGGCGTAGGCGTTGTATTTCACTTGCAGCGGCCCCCGGCATTCGTCCAGCGCGGTCTTATAGCTGGAGCCGACGTAGCATTCTTTCAGGATAGGCAACTCTGCCGGTTCGGGTTTGCCCGCTTTGGCGAGACTGTCACGATAGAACTTCATCTGCTCTTTGAGCAGCGTGAGCGATGGATAGAAGGTAATCAGCCATGCGTCACCCATGCGCGCCACACGTTCTATGGCAGGGTCGGTACTGGCGGCAACCCAGATGGGGGGGCCACCGGGGTGAATCGGGCGCAGTCCCAGCCCCATGTTGGGGACGGTATAGTATTTGCCCTGATGCTCGACGGTGGGTTCGGTGAACAGCCGCCGGATGATGTGGATGGCTTCTTCCATACGTCCGGCGCGTTCCTTCTTCGTGATGTTGAACGCGGTATATTCTTCGTCACGATAGCCGAGGCCGATGCCCAGCACGTACTTGCCGCCGCTAAGCAGATCCATCGTCAGCGCTTCTTCGGCCACCTGTACGGGATTCAGCACGGGCATCACCAGAATATTCGGCCCGATTACCATGCCTTCGGCTTCGGGCAGCAGGCGTGCCAGCAGTTGCAGCGGTTGCAGCATTTGCAGCGGCTTGGTCATGAAGTGCTGGGCTGCCCATAGCGAGACAAACCCGTTCGCCCGCGCCAACCGCGTTTGTTCAATCATATTGTTGACCTGAAGCGGCATGTTATCCGTTTCAGGGAAGGCTGTCGCTAGATACAGACCTAGTTTAATGGTCATGAGAATCCTTTAGTGTTTTCCGTAAGCGCCGAACAAGTCAGCAAGTTGGTCGAGACTAGGCTGCGCCGAAAGTCCTCGAGTGGCCTTCACCAGTGCATCGGTTCGGTCAGCGAACGAGCTATCGCCGAGGAGGGCGCGGAACTTTTCCTCGATCTGAATTTCGAAAAGTTCAGGATGATCTTGATATTCGGTGGCATCGGGGTCACCACGCGGGATGTCGCTCTGATGACTGACCACCGCACCCGTATTCAGGCGAATGGCGACGTTGGTGATGTAACGTTCCGGGTAGGCCGCAGTGAATTCCGGGTCTTCGGTCACATCAATCTTGTCAGCCAATTTGAGGATAGCCGGATCGGTGATGCCTTCGGGGGTCAAATCTTGCAGTGTGACCTTGCCCTTGAGAAGCATGGTCGCCAGCAGATACGGCACGCAGAACTGAGCGATCACGGCGCTTGCAGGGCGATGGACATAGTTCAAAATGTCCGTCTTATAGACGCGCACATCAATATGCTCAATCTGATCGGGGTTGATCTGCCCTTTGTGGTGGAAGTCGTAGCCCAGATCGAGGGCGGTATGGGCGAAGCGACAACCGGGGTAGGGCTTGAAAGCGGTGAGCAGGGCAGTGTAGTGCTTGCCCAGATCGCGCACGATTAAGCTTTCATCCCATTCTTTCTGGAACGAGAAGGCCTGCAAATAACCGTTCTTGCCTTCCAGAATGGTCGCGGGGCCGGTGAAGCCCTCTTTGGCGAGGCGGGCGGCCAGCACACCGCTTTGCGCCGAACGTCCCGGATGGAAACGCTTGATCCACGAGCCATCGGCACGCCATTCGCCCAACCCGAATGACTGCGTACCCGCTATGCCTAGCGCATTTACGAACTGAGTGCGATCCAACCCCAGAATTACGCCTGCTGCGACTGCTGCGCCGAACACACCACAGGACGAGGTGGGGTGGAAGCCGGCATAGAACTGCTTGCCGAGCAGCGCCTCTCCCACGCGGCACATCACCTCGTAACCCATTGTGATGGCACGGATGAAAGTTTTGCCGCTGCATCCGGTGGCTTCGGCTACTGCCAGCGCCGCCGGAATGACCACCGCGCCTACATGCACTGTTCCCAAACGGTGATCGTCGTCCATTTCGATGGCGTGGGCGGCTGTGCCGTTAATCAGTGCGGCGGCGCTCATGGAGGCCACGCGCCCCGTTCCCATCACGGTAGATTGTGCGTGTCCGCCTTCTGCCAAGACCGTGCGCTGCATGATCTGGCTGGAGGTTTGCTCCATGCCGACCAGCGTAACGCCGATCAAATCCAGCACATAGGCTTCCATGCGTTCGGGCAATCCGGCTGGAAGGGCATCGAAATCAGTCTGAAGGATAAAAGCAACCAGTTGTTCAGTTAATGTGCTCAAGATAGGCCTCGCTTATCAATTTGATAAACATGGCATGCAGACTCCCCGTGCGAGGAGTCTGCGCCAAGCGCATTGTTCAAGACTTAACGGTTTGCCAGTACGCGCTGGGTTGCCGCGATTAAGCCGCGATTTTCGTCCATCGTGCCAATGGAGATGCGGACGTAATCCGGCAGGAAGTCGCCACGAATGATGTAGCCTTCCGCGCCGAGCGCATCGGTGAATTGTTCAGCTGTCATTCCTGCGCCACTGACCTTCACCATAATGAAGTTACCCTGTGCGCCGGGCAACACTTCGAGGCCGGGGATAGTGTTGAAGGTTGTATTCAAATAGTCGCGGCCTTCGCTCACGGTCTTGAGTGTCTTTTCGAGGTGATCGGCATCATTCAGGGCGGCAATCGCCGCCTTCTGCGCCACGTTGCCCACGTTCCACTTGGGTTTCACGCGGAACAGGTATTGAATGGCGTTGGCAGGCCCCAGCGCGTAGCCAATACGTAGGTTGGGGATGCCGTAAGCCTTCGAGAAGGTGCGCGTCACCATGACGTTCGGCAGCTTGTTCACCAGAGTGGCGGCGGTCTGACTGCGGTAATTATCGGCAAATTCGACATAGGCTTCGTCCGAAACCACCACCGCGTCTTTCGCCATCAGGGCGATTTCTTCGAACAACGACAGCGGAATCAGACAACTGGTGGGATTGTTGGGGCGGGTGAGGAAGATCACGCGGGTACGTTCGGTTAATACGGCCTGCACCGCTTCTTTCGTCAACGTGTAGGGCGGCTGAAGCGGAATCAGAT
>CAIVEA010000053.1 GCA_903904765.1 uncultured Chloroflexota bacterium | reverse complement strand
TCACCGCATCGGCGTCCGTCGCATCAAGTGTCGCCAACGAGATAATCGGCGCATCTTCCGACACGAGGCGAATAATCGCACCCGACGACGCATAACCGAAGTCATTGCTCTTGTTGGCGACCAGCGCCACCACATTGCTTGACCCCTTACCGGGCATAATTTCAACGTCCAACCCCAGTGCCTCGTAGAAGCCCTCGGCTTTGGCAACGAAGAAACCCGCATGTGAACCATATGCCAGCGCATTCAAACGCACGGTCACTTTGGTCAGCGGCGCATCCTGCGCGGTTGCTGGCGCGATCACCAGTAGCAGCACGAGCGACAACAACAGGGTCAAAAACAGCCGTTTGTATTGCATATCTGCCTCCGTAAAAACCTAAGAACTTTGAGGTGTTTATTGCGGGGGGAAGATGTATCCCCATCCATCCCACGCAGAAAAACCATATCCTAGCGGCTCATCTGGCCGCCCACGCGCTGCGAAACGTGCCAGGGAATGAACACTTTTTCAGCAGCGACCACCGCATAGAACAACAACAGCCCCAGCAGCGCCAGTACAAAAATAATAGCGAAACCAATGTCGGTGCGAAGCTGGCTCTGAACCGATTGCAGATAGAAACCTAACCCCTGATCCGCGCCGATCCACTCCGCGATGACTGCCCCCACAGTGGCATTGGTCGCCGCACCCTTCAGCCCATTAAAAATCTGCGGCAGCGCGGCAGGAAGGCGAATTTTCCAAAACATGCGCCACGATGTCGCGCCGGTGCTTTGCGTAAAGTAAATGATGTCGCCGGGAAGCGAACGAAAAGCGAGTACGCCATTGAGCATGATCGGGAAGAAACAGACCATGAACACGACGATAATTTTGGGCTGAATGCCAAAGCCGAACCACGTCACGAAAATCGGCGCAAAAGCAATCTTCGGCACCATCTCCAACGCAACGGTGGCTGGATAAATGGTCTTGTTCAGAAAGGGCGAGAACGCGATGAACATCGCCAGCGGCACACCCAGCAGCGTTGCGACTGCGAACCCTAACAGCGCCTCGCCACCCGTGACCAGCACACTTTGGAAGATTTTTTCCACATAGCGCGGCTCAAAGTAAACGGCGAAAATGGCTGATGGGCGCGGAATGATATAGCGCGGCACATTAAAGACGATAATTGCCAGTTCCCAGAGAACAAAAAAGGCAACCATAGCGACAATCGTAATGCCGAAACGCCCCCAAACGGTACGCAGCGACAGCGATCTAGCGAAATTTTTCTCCTCTAAAGGAGATGGCACGAGCGATTGCGAGTCAGGCGCTTGAGACATTATTTTTTTCCTCACCATCGGGCAGGAGCGATCAATCCCACCGATGCCTGTTTTTAGTAACACGTTCCTATGAATGGTTACACTCTCATGATGATATGAAAGGGAGGAGTCGCCCCCCTTTCATACCGGCGGAAGTTCAGTTCAAATCCACCCAGATCGTCTTCAACTCGGTATACTGGTCATGAGCGTGCATAGACTTGTCGCGTCCACCAAAGCCGGACTGCTTGTAGCCACCGAAAGGGGTCGTAATATCGCCTTCACCGTAACTGTTGACCGTAACCGTTCCTGCACGAATAGCACGCGCCGCACGAATCGCATTCTTCACATTTCCCGAAAATACCGAGGCCGCCAGCCCGTAGGCTGTGTCATTCGCAATCCGAATCGCATCCTCGTTACTGCTCACCGGAATGACCGACACCACCGGGCCAAAAATCTCATCACGGTTTATCAAAGAGGTAGTCGGAATGCCATCGAAGATAGTGGGCAACACATATTTGCCATCCACCGTGTTGCCGCCCAGCACAATCGTTGCGCCTTCGGCTTTGCCCTGGTCGAGATACGAACACACCTTGCCGAAGTGTTCGGTATCCACCAGTGCGCCCAGTCGATTCGCCGGGTCGAGAGGATCGCCCGTCTGCCATTCTTTCGCCCGCACTGTGGCCTTCTCCACCAGCGCATCCTTCAGCGACTCGTGGACAATCAAACGCGACGAGGCCGAACAATTCTCACCCATATTCCAGAACGCGCCGTTTACCACATGCTCAGCAATTGAGTCCAGATCAACCGCGTCATCCAGCACCACGAACGGATTCTTTCCGCCGCATTCCAGCACAATCTTTTTTAGGTTGGATTCGGCCGCGTAACGCAAGAAACGTTTGCCGGTATCCGTTGATCCGGTGAAGCTCACCATATCAATTTCCATGTGACGACCAATCGCCTCGCCCGCATCCGGCCCCAACCCCGGCAGTACGTTAAACACACCGGCTGGCACACCAGCTTCCAACGCCAATTCTGCGATCTTCAGCGCCGTCAGTGAGGTCTGTTCCGCTGGCTTGACGATCATCGAATTGCCCGAAGCCAGCGCCGGCCCCATCTTCCACGCCAGCATCAGCATCGGGAAGTTCCAAGGCAGCACCGCCCCCACCACACCAATCGGCTCACGCACCACCACCGACAGCGCCCCTACCCCGGAAGGCGTGGCCTGATCGTACAGTTTATCCACCAATTCAGCATGCCATTGCAGTGTCAATATGGTGTCGGGAATATCAATGTTCTCGCAGTCGCGGATCGGCTTGCCGCTGTCAATGCTCTCCATGACAGCCAGTTCATGCTGATGATCAGCGATCAACTGACACAACCGCAGCATCACTTCCTTGCGTTCACGCGGGTGCTTATGCCGCCACACGCCCGCATCAAACGCTTGCCGCGCCGCGCTTACCGCCTCATCCACGTCTTCCGCACCACAAGCCGCCACCTGCGCCAACACCGCGCCTGTCGCCGGGTTGACCGTCGCTATCGTCTTTCCAGACTTGGCTGGACGAAACACGCCATTCACAAAACTCTGTGTCGGCAACGTAATTTGCTTCGCAAGTTGTACATATTCTGCATAAGTCAACATTAGGCCACTCCCTCCACATCCACAGGCTCTTGATGACGATTTTGTACTGCCGTCACACGTTGCGGCTCAGCTTTCAACCAACCCCGGAACGCCACTACGCTGCATCATTTCAATCGTTTGCTGGCGATACAACTGCCGGATGTCACGGGTCGGTGGACGACAACGGCTGGAGGGCAACCCGATCAATTCCATGCACAGTTTGTCCAGATAACCATCGCCACTGGTATATTCCGATTCGATCTTCATCCACAGGTGGTAGAACGGCATCACACTTTTGATTAAATGCGTCTGCACGGCTGGATAATTACCGGCACGCAGGTCGTTCAGCATCTGAATGGCAAATTCTGGCCAGTAGTTGCAGATATGCGTCTCGATGGCGCGTGCGCCCATCATGAAGCTCATTGTGAACAGCAAGTTGTTGTCAATGATGCAAAAGCGATCGGAGAAGGTGGCGCAAACCGTCTCAAATTCCATCGCATCCGTGCGCGGTGTAGCCCACTTCAGGCCGACCACATTGGGGATTTCCGCCAACCGTTCCACCATGCGCGTAGACACATTCGCGCTCGTCCAGAACGTGTTGTAGATGATGATGCCCACGTTCGGCGCTGCCTTCGCCGCCGTAGAGATATGCTCGAAAAAATCTTCTTCGGTATGGTTAAAGTAAAAAGGAGGGGAAATCTGAACGAAATCGGCACCTAATTCGCCCGCGCTCTGAATCAACCGGCATAGTTCACGGGTGCTGGTCGTCTGTGCGCCCATCGCTACCGGCACTTTGCCAGCCGATTCTTCGACCACCGCCCGCGCCACCGCAAGGCGCTCCTCGAACGACATGGTTGAAAAATCGCCAGCCGCCCCCCCCGCCAGAAAAACGGCGTTGTCACCATTGATCCCACGTTCCATCAGGAACCGGACGTGACTGCGGGTTGCTTCAAGATCAAGCTCTAAATCCGGATCACGGAACATTGTTGGAACCGTGACGTAACACCCTTCTAGACGCTGCTTCAGAACCCCGAAATCCATAGTGAAGCCCCTTCTGGTGTTCTCCACCAGATCAGGGTGGAGAACGGTCATCTATCGCTTACGTCTGTAATCTTCCTCAGGATGTGAAACAGGATAGCGGCTGCACACGCATCCGGGTCACGCCCCCGAAACGCTTCCAGCAGTTCTTCATGCCGCTGCACCCACGCGCTAAAAGCCTGCTTATCAATCGGGTACAGGTCAAACTCAAATGACCAGATCAAATTGGCGAGTCCCGCCATCCCCCAGATTCGGGAAAGACTGCGATTGCGTGCAGCTTCCACCAGCAGTCCATGCCACTTGGTATCGAAGTCAATCCCCGCCACCGGGTCGCTTAGTTCAACTGCCCGATGCCCTTCCACCAGCAACTGCTCATACTGCTCGCACAGCGCCTCCCATTCTTGCGGAGTTTGCCGTTCCAGTGCCTGCCGGACTGCCAATTCTTCCAGCGCAGCCCGCACATACAGCCCATCCTGCGAATCTTCCTTATTCAGGTTGGCGACATACGTCCCATTCTGCGGACGTATCTCCAACAACCCTTGTTGTTCCAATACCCGGATGGCTTCCCGAATCGGTGTTCGGCTCACCCCCAGTTGATCCGCCAAATCCTGCTCAGGAATCTTCTCTCCCGCTTTGAACTTCCCCTCAATAATCGCATTGCGAATCGC
>CAIVEA010000052.1 GCA_903904765.1 uncultured Chloroflexota bacterium | reverse complement strand
TTGTGGAATCATGTCAGCGATACGCCGGATTTCTTGAATCGGTATAGCAAAAGTTATGCTGTGGTTGTGCTGGGTTCGGTGATCGTCACCGTATTGTGGGGTGTGTTGCTGGTTTTACACCGTTTTGTTGCCGATATGGTGACTCGCATCCCTACGCGCTGGTATTTCGTGGGGATGGGGATGGCTACTCTGGTGATGCTGGTCGTATGGCTTTTGCCCCTAGAAGCAACCATAAAGACGTATGTGGCTACACAATATTTGCTGGCTGTTGTCCTCCTTGTCATGCTACGCCCCGATTCTTTGGTTGCGTCTACCCGGTGGCAAATGGGGTTGGTCATCATCGGCCTATTGATGCTGGTGCCGATGTTCATCACGAGCCTTGCCGAACGTCGGTTCACACCTGATGAAGGCCATTGGGCAGATTATGCCAGTTCATCCTTTCTGGTGGGCGGTATCTATGCCCGGACATGGCTGCAAGAACCGTATCGGATTATGCCCGGACTGGGATGGAGTGTGGCAGCTTACGGTTGGGCTTTGGAACATATCGCATTTGATATTCATGTCGGGCGTGTGTGGAATTTCACATTCTTTTTGTTGGCTTTCGCGGGCATTGCGGCGCTCACATGGCGGTTATACGGACGGTCTGCCGCGTTCTTCAGCACGATCTTTGCGGTCTTGAGCCTCGCATTTGTTCCATTTTGGGATTATCGCCCGGATCATCAACTGCCATTTGCCTCCACAATCGTGCTTTTAGTGGCGGTTCAGGCGCGCCGAACCCATCGTTATGCGATCGTGTGGCATTTTGCCTGCGGACTTTTCGCCACGCTATCCATGCAATTGCATGCCGCAGCGATTATTTTTGCCACCGCCTGTTCTTTGTATTACGCAATAGCGTGTGTGGCTAACCTGTACCGTCAGCGAAAGTGGAATGTTCTGTGGCCTGTGCTGGGCTTCGGGGCGGGCGCTTTTGTGGGGGTAATTGTTTACTTCGTGTTCAACATTGAACCTGTGGGCGGGTTACAAGCATATCTGGCGACGCTGGCTGCCCGCGAGTATTTGCCGGATCGTTTGTTGTATTTGACATGGGTTTCCTTGCCGGAGGGGCTGGTCATTGTTGCTGCCTTTGCCTACCTGTTCTGGCGGCGGAATGCCAGTGATCGGTTGTTTTTAGGATTGCTGATGGCCTTTATTTTTTGTGCGGTCATGCTCGATACGCAAGGGTACTACACCCATCATAATGCGCTGTATGTGGTTCCAGTGGGTGTGTTGATCGCAGATGGACTCCACTCCATCAAGCAAAAAACTCAGTATGGGTTGAGGACAATTCTGATTTCATCTGCTATTGTCGCTGTACTCGTGGGGCAAATGAGTGGGCTGTTCATCTTGTGGTCAGATGTGGGGCAACTCTTCCGTACAGGTCAATTCCCCCCCTTTCTCTATGAGGAGATGAAGCCGGTATTGACACCCTATGTACATGCGGACGATGTGGTGGTGAGTACGCATCAACTGGTCTGGACATTACCGTATCATCCCCAATTGATTAGTTTTGCGGCTGAATATACTGCCATAAAACGTTGGAAGCTAAGCCGCCCAATCGAAGTGTGGGAGCGTGTTCACCCCACCTTGATTGTGGATATTGAAGCTGAGATGGTCTTTAACGAGGGATTGCAGGCTTATATCCAGCAACAGGGATTTCAAATCTGCCAGACGTTGCACGTTCTGGATCGGGATATACGCTTGTATCGTACAACCTGCAACTAATCGGCTATTGATGCGCTTGTTCGTGTACCTTGCTGGTCAGCCGCCCGCCGCAGGCCGCGCAGCGAAACCCATGCCGTGCCGCCGATGGAGAACAGGTAGAACAGGTTCACCAGCCACACGCCAAACAACGCCCCCGCGTTGGCTTCCATTGTTGTGCCATTCCCGCGCAGGACGAGCAACCCGAACAGACCGACTCCCGTCAGTGTGAGCGCCTTTAGCAGCACAATCGGGCGCAGCACGTTCAGCGCCCGGTACAGCGGGCCGAACGTGCCTCCGACAATCGTCACCGCGCCGTATACCGAGAGCGCGGCAATGGCAGGGACGGCGGGCAGCCATTCCGCGCCGAACAGCAGCGGCACGAACAGCGGCGCAGTCAGCGCGAAGGCGGCGTAAAACACGATCGCTCCGACCGATAGGCCGAGCAGTACCCGCCGCAGGTTGCGGCGCAGGTTGCCGAAATCCCCGCGTCCGACGGCTTGCGGGATGACCGCTTGCAAATTGTCGAACACGGCGGAGGTTAACATGGACGGGATGGTGAGTGCCCGGAACGCGATTCCCAGATAGCCTGCCGCCGCCTTGCCCACGTAAATGCCCACCAATTGTATCGGCACATCTACGAACAGGGTGGTGATGTTCTTGTCCACTGCGTTCCATAGGCCGAAGCGCCAGTACGGACGTGGCGAAACGCGCAGCGCATGGCGGCAGATGTGCAGCAGCGAGGGGTAGGGCAGACCGCCGCGCCGTCCGCGCTCGAAAAAGACGAAGGCCAACGCCATCGTCAGGGTGGAATAGGCCAACCGCGACAACACCATTGCTTCTGGAGTGGGATTGAGGATGAGGGCGGCGGCTGTGCAGAGCAGCAGCACCAGTTGATTCAGGTTTTGCAGGACGGCCAGCGTCCGCATGGAACGGTGGCTTTGCAGCGCGATCAGCACATAAGCATAGAGCGCATCTGGCAGGGTGGTCAGCGACAGTCCCGCTGCCAGTAGACCGATGTGCGAGTCGCCGCTGTAGGCCAGCGCCGCCAGTCCCGGCCCGACCAGCGCCATCAGGCTGCTGACGACCAGCGCCCAACCTGTGGAAACCTGTACATAAAAGGCCGAGACATTCAGGATTTCGGCGGCATCCTTCGCGCCGACGGCAATTGCCAGCTGCGTGTTGGCGCTCATGCTCACGCCCGTCAGGTTGAGCGTTTGCCAGATCGAGAAGAAGGATTGCGCCAGCGCCCATGCGCCGTAGGCTTCTGTGCCCAGCAACCGCGCCACCAGCAGCGATGAAAGGATAGTCAGCCCAGTCGTGCCGAGTTTGCCGATTTGCAGCGCCAGCGTGTCGCGCACGAATTTGCGCTGTAGAAACCCTCGCATCCGGTTCATCCTTCCTGTCCCGCCTGATAAGCTGCCAGCCACTGCGCCGCCACCCAGTCCCATGATTGACGTTCGGCCTTCTCGCGCCCCGCCCCGCCCATGCGCCGCCGCAAATCGGCATCCGTTAGCAACCGCAGCAGCGCGGCAGGCAGCGCCTCCGCCACGCCCACCTGCGGGACGAGTAGACCGGTCACGCCTTCCACAATTGCATCTTCCGCGCCGCAGTCCCGCGTGCCGATGACCGGCAGGCCAGCCGCGCCCGCTTCCAGATACACAATGCCGTAGCCCTCGAACTTCCAGCCCTGATTCATCGAGGGTAGGGCGAACACATCGGCCTCTGCATAAGCCGCCAGCAGATCGGCCTCCGGCACATGCCCGCGTAGATGCACTGCGCCTTCCAGCCCCAGATCGCGCACCGCTTCCTGTACCTGTGCGGTGTAATCCGGTTCGCTCGTCAGACTGCCGATGATGACGGCCTGCACATCCGGCAGCGTGCGCCGCACGACGGCGATGGCTTGCACCAGTTCGAGGATGCCTTTGCGCCGTTTGACCGCGCCAACCGCCAGCACCGTCGGGGGATGGGGCGGGGTCGCTGCCCGCGCTGCCGCCGCACCGACGAAACGCGCCGCGTCTACGCCGTTTGGGATGACGCTGGTGCGGGCATCCGGCAGCGCAGCACGGACAACGGTTTCGGTGTAATGACTGACGCATACGAGGCGGGCGCGTTGCAGCACGCGCTCGTACATTATGCTGATAGGCCAGCGCCGCAGCGCCGCCGTCCGCACATAGCTGCCGTGTCCGGTCACGAACAACGGGCGTGCCCCCGCCACCCCTGCCGCCAGCGGCGCGTAAGGCTCAATCGTGGCGTGGATGACATGCGCCCCGCGCAGCAGCGTCCGCGCCTGTGGGATGAGCGCGATTTGCTTGAGTAGCAGATTGCGTTCGGCGGGGTTGGTTTCGGGCAGGATGGGGTGCAGCGTCGCGCCCTTTAGAGGCGGACTGCTAGGCGGGACGAGCGCCGTCACCTGTGCGCCGGTTCGCAGCAAGGCTTCGATCAGGTGCAGGCTGTGGCTGGCCCAACCGTGCCGCGTGGTCAATTCTGCGCTCAACAGGCCAATATGCGGATGCAGGTAAGATGACATGGTACTATCTGCTAGAGCATCTGAAATATAAAACTGCTACTATTTTATCAGATGAATATTTTAAGTGAGGTGCAGTGCTATGGAATGGCTCGAAGTTCCCTCCGTATTTGAAAAGGCAATTCGATCCCGCAAAGACATCGCAGCAATTCGCATCACCCCTCGCGGCAGCATTGAGGATTTAGCGAATGCGTTCTTTCGGAAGGTCGAACCTAGCGGTGACAATCTTTATACCTTTAGCGTGGCAGCACACTGGCGTAAGTTCAAGGTCGAACTCAAAAAACAACAGGGTGTTCAATGGTTTGATGTAGACCGTTTTTTTGATGATGAGGCAGACGATTGGGCGCAAGGCATTGAAGATATTTTGATGGTATTTGTGACGTATTCAACCACCAGCGGCGAGATTGAGAACGTATCCGCCATTTGCCTGCCGGAACTGATTCGTCTGCTGGGGTGGGATCGCAAGACCATGCGGAAGGCGCTGCGGCTGCGGCGCAAGGTGAAGGGCTTGCAGTTCAAAGTGCCGGTGACGATGCGGGCGCTGATGAAAGGCAACACCCCGCCTTTCCAACTACTGTATAGCGCCGACCCCGCCGCGCATTTCGATATGGAACCCCGTACCTTCCTAAAGCGGTTGCCGCCGGAATCGCGGGCGCTGCTAGATGTCGCCCGCCCGATTGTGCAGGCAGCGCTGCCGAATGCCAATGAGCGCGTGTACGAGGGCTTCCGCACGCTATCCTATGGCAAAAGCGCCGCGCTGGACGATCAGGTGATCTCGCTGACTCCCGTGAAGGGGCGGTTGCAAATCGCATTCCGTCGGGGGGCGGAATTGCCCGACCCGATGGGATTGTTAGAGGCGGGGAAGGGGCAGGAGCGCATCATCCGCATCAAACGCGCCGACCAGCTCGAAGCGCCCGCCCTGCGTGATTTGCTGCAAGCCGCTGCCGCACCCCCGCCCGAATCGGAAACGCCTTAGAATCCCCTCCCTTTTTCCCTCCCCATGCATGGGGAGGGTTGGGGTGAGGACTCTTGCTTCCCCTCAGACGAAGGGATTGAGAGGAGAGGTTAGCGCGTCAGGTGCTTGGGGAAGCGCGTCAGCACATCCAGCCCGGTTTCGGTGACGACCACATCATCCTCGATGCGAACGCCGCCCAGACCGGGGATGTAGA
>CAIVEA010000051.1 GCA_903904765.1 uncultured Chloroflexota bacterium | reverse complement strand
GCGTCCGCCCGCGCCACCGCCATCGCCATCCATTCGTACCGACGAGGACGGGCGTAAATACGTCAGCATCCCCCTTCCGAGCGCTATGAAGTCATCGCAGTCGTCCAATGTGGAATTTCAACTGGATACCGCGCAGATTCAGAACGCGGGACGCAAGGTGGAGGAAGGTGTTCGCAAAGGGGCGCAGTGGGTGGAACGTATCGCCAACCAGATCGAAGTGGCGGTGCGCGAAGCCTCCGAAAAATCGAACCCCACCCTCACGCCGGAGGAGATCGAAGAAAAACGCATCCGCGAACGGGTTATAAAGCGCCGTGAAGAACGGTCAGGCGTGGCGATTCACATGGCGATTTACGTGTTCGTGAACCTGATGCTCTGGATCATCTGGGCGGGTGGTATACAGAACATCTTCCAGATGATGAGTGGTGCTACTCTGCCACCCGAAGTGCAACAAGCTATGAATTTTCCGTGGCCGCTATTTTCGACTTTCTTCTGGGGGATTGGTATGTTCTCCCACATCGTCACCTACTACAACAAGTACGGCGGCGGCGCGGAGAAGCGCGAGCGCGAAATCCAGCGCGAGATTCAGCGCGAACGCGAGCGCAGCATGGCCTATGAGAAGCCCAAGAATGACCGTCGCAGCCGGCTAGAAATCACCGACGATGGTGAAATCACCGAAGTGTTCGAGGATGAACTGGCGCAAGCGGACAAGCGAAAACGCCGTTAATCCAACTCCATCTCGCGGGTGGGGCGCGGCTGTGTTAGGCTTGAGTCTGGCAACATTGAGATGAACGATTTACTGGTATTGAAGGTGAGATGACCTCCGATTCTGCTCCGCGCAACCGTATGCTGCCCGCGCTCACGCGCTTCGATCGCCATGTGGTACTGGTGATTGGTGCGTTGCTAGCGGCGCTGGCGTTGACCATCCTGCTTGGTGATCGGGTGGGGGTGACGCTCGAACGGGTGTCGCCGCTGGGCGTGGCACGCAGCACGGGCAACATCACCCTGCAATTCAGTGAGGCGATGCAGCGCGACACCGTGCTGGAGCGCCTTCAGGTATCCGAAATTCCGGCAAATCGTGCCGGACAACCCCTCACACCGGATGACATCCTCGCCACTATAGATGGCGCGATCACATGGAACGGCTCTACGCTGGCTTTCCGTCCGGCGACGGCGCTGCGCCCCGGCGTGACCTATCAGGTGTCGTTGCAAGCGGGCGCACTCAGCGAAAGCGGACGCACCATGCTGACGGAATACCGTTTCAGTTTCACTGTGCGTCATCCCCGTGTGGCCTACCTCGCCCCCGCCAGCGGTACGCCCTTCAACCTGTGGGTGGTTGATCCGGTGGATTTGTCCTCGGCGCGGCAGATCACCAACAGTCCTTCCGGGGTTTACGATTTCGGCGTGAGTCCGGATGGGTCGCAAATCGCCTTCTCGGAGCGCAATTCCGAAAGCGGCACGATGGACATCAAACTGCTCAACCTCGAAACGGGCGCGGTGGAACAACTCACCAACTGCGAAGATGCCGAGTGCAAGAGTCCCGTGTGGCGACCTGACGGGCAGGTGATCGCTTACGAGCGTGTGGACTACAACAGCGACCTATCGCAGCAAGTGGGGGTCAGCCCCACGCGCATCTGGATCATTGACCTCGCCAGCCGCCCCGCCACTACCCGCCCGATGTTCTCGGACTCGCAAACGCTGGGGTACGGGCTGCGCTGGTCGAAGGATGGACAGCGCGTGTCGGTGTTCGATTACAATAGTCAGGGCATTCTGATCTACGACTTCCGCGACGACAGTTCGATCATCCTCCCCAGCAAGTACGGCAATCCGGGCGAGATGTCGCCGGATGGGACGCAGGTGGTGTATCCCGAAATCATGCTGGAGGAGAATCAGGCGCGTTCGTACTTGCAACTGGTGGATTTGACCAAGCAGGAGATGCGCCGCCTGACACAACCGGAAGACCCGGTGGATGATGATATAGCGGTGTGGAGTCCGGACGGGACGCGCCTGCTGGTTGGCCGCCGCTACACCGATGACCGCTACACACGCGGCAAGCAGTTGTACATCATGAACCCCGCTGATAGCAGCGCCGAACCGCTGCTGGTGGATGACCAGTACCAGAACGGCTTTTTCGCGTGGGACGCGACGGGTACGCAGGTGCTGGTGCAGCGTTTCCCGGATAATCAGACCGATGCTCCCGCGCTGCCGGAAATCTGGACTGTGGATGTGCAGACCCGCACGCCGCTGCGGGTGGCGGTGGATGCCTTTAACGCCCGCTGGATTCCGTAGCGGGTGTACTGTATTTTACCCTCATCCCCCTGTCCCCTTCTCCTTCACGGTGAAGGAGAGCAAGATTTTGAAGTCCCTTGCCCTGAGGGAGAGGGAAAAAGGGTGAGGGCAAGCGCGGCTGTGCTGTGCAGGCCGCAAGAAGGACGACATTCTGAATGACCGAAATGACCGAATCGAACCCGATACCGCCCCCCAACCGACCGTCACCCATCCTGATTCTGTTTCTGGTGTTCCCTATCCTCGGCATCATCGCCGCCATCGGCTTCGGCCTGAGCGAACAGGGCGCGAACGCGGGCGGACTGCCCACGCCGCTGCCCGTGACGCTGGATGTGAACGCTGGTTCGCTGATTGACCAGCCTGCGCCCAACGTTGAACTGCCTCTGATGGACGGCAGCACCTTCAACCTGTCTAGCACACGCGGCAGGGTAGTATTCCTGAACTTCTGGGCTTCGTGGTGCGAACCATGCAAGCGCGAACTGCCGACCTTTCAGCAGTTCACCGCCGAACAGGGCGCGGAGGGGGCGCTGATCGTGGCGGTGAACGTGGCAGAGCCGAAAGATGTAATCGAGAAATTCTTTGCGGAGAACGGCATCAGCGGCCTGAATGTGGTGCTGGATACCGATTTGACCGCCTACACCGCCTACGATATTCAGGTCATGCCCACCACTTTTGTTATTGACCCCGCTGGCGTGGTGCGTTACAAACATCTGGGTGAACTGAAGATGAAAGACCTGAATGCCTATTTGGACGAGATGAAGGCCACCGGCTGACCGGATAAGGGGGAGCGCGTGAACTTCGGGCGGGCGCTAACGTATGCGTTTGAAGATCGAGATTGGGCGCAAAAGCTGCTGCTGGTGGGCATCGCGGGCTTCGTGGGCGTGATTCTCTCGCCCGTGCTGATCGGCCTTGCAGCGTGGGCGCTGGTGCTGGGCTACCATGCCGATGTCATCCGCAACCTGCGGAACGCGCAGCCGCGACCGCTGCCGCGCTGGGATCGCCTGAGCGAGCGCATGGCGGCTGGTGGCAGCATCCTCACGGCGGTGATCGTCTACAACCTGCCCAATTTGCTGCCTGTGTGCTGTCTGGTCGGCAGCGGGTTGCTGTTCAACAACCGTTTTCTGGGCGACAGCTTCAATTTGATTATGCTGTGCTGCATCACGCCGTTGCTGTTGGCCTACAACGTGGTGACGTGGCCGATGATCGCGCTCGGCACGGCGCGCTTTGCCGAGGAGCGCAATATCGGTGTGTATTTCCAGTTCACCGACCTGATGCTGACGCTGTG
>CAIVEA010000050.1 GCA_903904765.1 uncultured Chloroflexota bacterium | reverse complement strand
GCGCTGATGAGTTCCGGCGCGACGGGCGTGGGCAGATCGGATTGCTGGCTATAGCTGGTATTCACGGGCAGCGCGGCAACCGGAGTGGTAGCGCTGCTGGCGGCGGGTGGCACATCGGACGGACGGCAAGCGGCGGCGCTGAGCGCGAACGCCAGCAGAATGAGCAAACGAAACTTCATAACACATCTTCCCGTTACATTCGGTTATCCCTCCCCTCATGATAGCACAGACAACACTGCGGGGTTAAAGCCCAACCCCGCCCAATATCCCTTACATTCATAGGTATTCGAGATATACTTGAAATCATAGCAATTGCTACATCATCTCAAGGCGTAGAAGAAAAGACCGTCAGATTCATGGATGACACCAATAAGAGCGAAAAGCCTCGTGCCTTCCCGATCATCGGGTTAGGTGCTTCGGCGGGCGGTCTCGAAGCCCTACGCCTCTTTTTCGAGTCCTTGCACCCTCACAGCGGGATGGCATTTGTGGTCGTCCAGCATTTGTCGCCCCATCAGGAAAGTATCCTGCACGAATTGATTCAGCGGTACACCAGCATTCCAGTCCAGCGCATCAGCGAAGACGTGCTGGTGCAACCGGATAACATTTATGTCCTGCCCGCCGGATACGATTTACATATTCACGAGAGATATTTGTCGCTCACGCCCCTGCCCCAAGCCGACGGTTGGCCGGAGACAATCAGCCGCTTCTTTCGATCGCTGGCGGAGGACATCGGCGCACAAGCAGCAGCGGTCATCCTGTCCGGTGCCGGACACGATGGCACGCTGGGAGCGCAATCCATCAAGGAACACGGCGGTGTGGTCGTGGCGCAAGATGTCGAATCGGCTGCCCAGAGCAGTATGCCCTTCAGCGTAGCCGATGCGGGATTGACCGATGCGGTGCTATCGCCCGAAATGATGCCGAACTACCTGCTATCCCATTTTGGCATTGATGTGTTGCCCATATCCGAATTTGAGGATTTGACTGAATCGATCACCACTGAGGACTTGCAGAAGGTGGTTGTGCAGCTTCAGCGACAGACCAGTTACGATTTTGGCGATTACAAGCTGAGTACTCTGCGCCGCCAGATCGCCCGCAGGTTGGGAGTCTATCAGTTAAAATCGGTCACGCCCTATTTGAGTATTATGGAGCAGCAACCGGGGGAAGCACGGGCGCTGGTCAAAGGGCTGCTCATCAATGTTACCAGCTTTTTCCGCGATCCTGATGCCTTCGAGTCCTTACGAGCGAACGCGCTGCTACCCCTGTTGAAAACCTTCTCGATTGATGATGTATTTCGCGCATGGGTGCCGGGGTGTGCCAGCGGTGAGGAAGCCATTTCCATCGCCATCCTGATTTACGAATGCCTACGCGAGTTGAATATCCCGGAAATGGATGTGCGAATCTTCGCCACCGACATGAATCACGAACTGATCCAGCGGGCGCGTGGGGGAGTCTATCCCGCATCAATTGTAGACGCGATTACGCCTGCCCGTCTGAAAGATCATTTCATCGCCACTGATGACGGCTATCATGTACGAACACATATCAACCGTATGATTGTCTGGGCTGACCACAACTTGATTGATCACCCGCCCTTTTCCGGTCTCGGCCTGATTAGCTGTCGTAATGTGCTCATCTATTTTCAGCCAAAACTGCAAGAACGCATTCGTGCGCTGTTCCAATTTGCGCTGCGACCGGAAGGGATTTTGTTCCTCGGCACGTCCGAGGCCATACCCGATGTCTCCAGTATCTTCACTGTTGTGGATAGCAAACAAAAAATCTACCGTCGAACCACCGGAGCTGCCCATCAGTGGATGCGTTTGGATCAACCGCTGTTTGCCAGATTACCGGCTCATCTAGAGGATCGCATGAGCACCAACCAGATATCACCATCGTCAGGAAACGATCATAAGCTCAACGTCATCAAATCCATGCTGCTCACGCACTACAACAGCACCTGCGCGATTGTGGATGAGCATTATTATGTGCGCTACACCTACGGGGAAATTGACCGTTACCTGCGCCTCGTCCCCGGCGGTGAAGTGCAAACCAGCATCCTGAACATGGCGCGGGAAGGGCTGAATTCCGATTTGACCATCGCCCTCTATGAAGCCTATGAAAGCGAAAATATCGTCATTCGCAGCGGGATATGGATGCAGTCCAACGGGGCTGAATACGCCGTCACCATCATCATCAGACCCATTCAAGACAGCGTCCTCGGCAACCGTTTCAAACTGGTCATCTTTGAACCGGATGAACTGACCACCCATTCCGTAGACAATGAAACCGCCGTCAAACCCGATCAGGGTGAAGGCGCGACGATCAAACGCCTGCGCGACGAACTTCAACAGACCCGGCAGGCTTTGCAGAGCGCGACGCAGGCGCTTCAGGCCAAGAGCGAGGAACTCTCCTCCTCGATGGAAGAAATCAGTTCCGCCAATGAGGAAGTGCAAACCACCAACGAAGAACTACGTACCTCAAAAGAAGAACTGGAATCCATGAACGAGGAGTTGAACACCCTCAATTCTCAACTGACCAACCAGAATCTTGAACTCACCCACGCCAACAATACGCTGTACAACTTCTTGCAGTCCACCGAGATCGGCGTGATTTTCCTCGACCAGAATCTCGCTATCCGGGAATACACACAGGCCGCCACCGCCATTTTCAGCCTGCGCAAGAGTGATGTAGGCCGCCCGCTGGCGGAAATCACCTCGCAGTTGGCTTATAGCACGCTGATTGAGGACGCGATGCGGGTACTCGATACGCTCGTCACGATTGAACATGAAGTGGCTACGCAGGGTCAACAGTGGTACAAAGCCGAAATCCGCCCCTACCGAACCATGAACAACGCCATAGATGGCCTCGTACTCACCTTTACCGATGTCACGCTGCAAAAGCAGGCACAGCAAGCGGCTGAACGCACGACGGACTATATGCGTCAGATGGTGGATACGGTGGAAAACGGCCTGCTGGAGATGGATGGCACGATGACGATTCTCAGTGCCAACCAGTCCTTCTATCAACAGTTTCAGGTGACGGAAGCTGAAACTGTGGGGAATCTCTTATACAATCTGGGAAATGGACAGTGGAACATCCTAGAACTGCGCCAGCTGCTTAATGAGATTATTCCCCAGCAAACGTTCGTGCGTGATTACACCGTCACCCACGATTTTCCCGGCATCGGACGGCGCACCATGCGGTTGAATGCCCGCCGGGTCAAGGATATGAATCGCATTTTGCTGGTTATCACAGATGGAGGGACAGACTAACCTGTTATCCGGCCACCTCACGCGGTAGCTCAACAGTAAAGGTCGTCCCTTTGCCGAGGCTAGACTCACAACGGATGGTGCCGCCATGCGTCTTTACAGCCTCATTCACCACATACAAGCCAATGCCCACGCCAGTCCCTTCTACCACATTGCTGCCCCGGAAGAAGGCTTCAAAGATATGTGGTTGATCGCTGATTGGGATGCCTATTCCATGATCTTCAACGTGTATCTGAATGATGTCCGTTTCACAGTTCAACCGACAGTACACATTGGTCTGCGAATACGAGAGCGCGTTATGCAGCAGGTTGATCAGAATACGCCGGATCAAATGCTGATCCCATGTAACCATTTCGGTTTCACGGGGTGCAGTTATCTCCATTATTAAGGCCTGTTCCGGTTTCGCCATCATCTGCATATCGTTGACCACCTGCCCCAAGAACGGCAAGACATCAAAGGTCGTCAGCCTCGGAATATCCAGATCTTCGTGGGTGCTGATGCTGCGGATGTCCTGAACCATATCATTCAAATACCAGATCATATTGTAAATAGTCTGGTAGCGTT
>CAIVEA010000049.1 GCA_903904765.1 uncultured Chloroflexota bacterium | reverse complement strand
GCCCCACTTCCACAGACCGCGAACATTGGTGGTGGCGGGATCTTCGGGCCAGGAGACCGCCGCGCCTTTGGAGATCAGGGCAAGCCGCAGCAGATCACCGAGCACGATCGAGCCGCCCCCGGCGGGAATGACGGTGGTGAAACGGCGCAGGTTAGGCCAGGTGCGTTCGGTCACGGCAAGAATCTCGGACAGCCAGGATTCCAATTGGTCTTTCGAGGGTTTGAGCTTCCCGGTGCGGATCAAGGCATCGAGTTCCTCGGGGTCGTGTCCGTTTGTGCTCAACAACTGGAGCAACCTGCGGAAACCGACCTTGTCCCCGCCGATGAAGCGCGGCAGAACCTTGCCATCCTGTACCACGTACAGGTCGAGCGTATTCATGCCGATATCAAGAATGGCAACCTCGGCATTGCGTCCATTCCTGCGGATGCGCAGCTCGTCATCCAGCAGCCAATCTGCATACGCGCCTACAGGTTGGGCAAGCACCTTGAGTTTGATGATCGTGATCTTGTATTTCCCCTTGGGCGTGGAAAACTCGTGTGTGCCTTTGTAAGACTTCAGTCCGCCCATGATCGCCTGACCTTGGGCTTCATCCATCAGTAATGGCACGGGCAGACCGATCACCATCGTCTCGAAGATGTATTCGCCTGGTGACAGGATTTGTGCGATGCCCCCAAAGAGCAGCGCCTTGCGTTCCGGGGAGGCGAGTGCGATGTAATCGCGGTTGGTGAGCGGTTCACCGTGATGCCAGGCACCTTCACCGATGGCATAGGTTTCCCAGCCATACTCGACGATGTTGGCTTGTGAGGCGGTCTTCATACCAATGCCTGCCATGCCCACGGTGCGGACACGAGCGATAGCAGAAGGGATGGTGACGACCTGGTTATTGATCTGCAGTTTGGTGACCCCAAAGCCGGGGTCGGCGGCGAGGACATTGATTGTGATGGGTTTCATATTGGTTTCTCCTTGTTTTATGGGTTTGTGATGGTTTGCGACGGTTTGAAACCGTTTGATGAGGTTTGTGGGGTTTGTCGGTTTGCGAGCAAATCTCGTGTTTTTGGGGTGATGCAGAAGGAGTTATCCTTTGCAGAGTCTTTGGCGATCCAACCGCGCACCGCCCACTCCGCCTGATGTTTACGGGCTTGGTGTTGCGAGACCCCGCCCCACTCGCTGATGTTGGCGAGTGTGATCTTGCCATCCGTACTTTCCACGGCTTTGATGAAGAGCCCGCGCTCAAAATCTGGAATGCTGGCAGTGCTCAGGATCGGTCCGCCCGTGCCAAGCAGCATGGGCTTCGGCACGAAATACGCCTGCATGGGACCGAAGCGATCGACGATCGCCATACCGGGACGGTGGGCGGGAATGCGGTGCGCGCCTTCACAGCCAATCGCCTTTGCCATCTGCGCCGCGGTCGGACGTACACGGAAGGCGATTGACATGTTGACTTGCTCACGCACTGCACCGGTCAAGGATTTGGTGAACTCCTGCGCACCAAACACAAAGTGCAGCCCGAATTTCCTGCCACGCCAGCCCAACTCGGTCAACTTGCCTGCCAATTCCCCCGAGCCGCCACCCATTGCCTGAAGCACAGAGCTGGATTCATCGAGAATGATCAGGATGCGCTTCACTGGCTGCCTGCCCATCTTGATTGCCGCCGCGTTGTACTCGTCGATGTTCTCCGGGTAGCCTTGTATGGACTTGAACAATGCTGCGCGGGTATCGCACTCGCTCAGGGCGCGTTCGATCATCTCAAGCGCCGCCTGCGGAGTGGTGGCGATCGGCATGAATAAGTTCTGGCTGTGCTCCAGCATGGCGAAGGTGGTCTGATCGATGTCTGCCAATCCAAGCAGGATGTCATTGCGAATCGCCTGGATGGCGATCCCGCGCAGCAGCGACGATTTGCCCGAACCAGTCATGCCTACCACCAGCAAATGTCCGAGGCTGGACCAGGAGACCTGCACCGGACTACCATCCAGGCGCACCCCGAGCGAAATTTTGCCGAGCGGAATTTCCGCGGGCAACTCCACACTGCGCGGTAGCTTGGGCGGCGAGGAGAGCAGGAAGACAAGGCGAAGTCCGGTGCTATTGGAAGGATAGATCTTCATGCCGCCGAGATCCGTGCTGAGCTGGTGCAATAATTCCGGCTGCACATAGCGGCTGTGGTCACCGATCTGGTTGGTGTCCAGCACGGCAATCAGTAGCGGGGTGTTGAGATAGTCCGTGAGGTAGTAGTCCGTGAAGGCGGGCTTTAGGTTGCGTTTGCTGAACAAGGCTGGAAGTTTCTGGGCGACTTGTTCGGCTACGAGCTGGTAACGGCGCGGAATGAGGGTGGTGGTTTCTGTCATGTTGATAGATCTCCTTTCGTAGGTGGTTCTTCTTCTGCAATGATCTCGGCATCGATCGCATCACGGACAAGGTTGGGGATGATGTCGTGATACAGGGGTTTGGCAAGCGAAGGTTCGATGAGCTTGACCTGCGGCGGTTCGCCATTGAGTACGGGAAGGGCGCGCGGCGGTGAGGTGGAACCGCTGGTCAGGCGTTGTTGCCGTGCCCCCTGAATTCCACGGGTTCTGAGGTCAAGCAGTTGGTCGCGGGTGGTGGTTTGCAGGTAATCTCCGGCGGAGAGCTGCGGCAGGATTTTGAGGTCATCGCGTAGGAATCCGCCTGCACCGGTGGGCTGGCGATCGGCGTCGTAGGCCACACCGTCCACTACGTTCATGAGCAGTGGCGCATCCCCGCGGGCATCGCGCTGGATGACGCGGTAACGGCTCCAGCGCAGGGCGATCAGGAGTCCCACCCCGAGAACGCTCAAGCCAACAACGGAAGGGATGAAGGCGGCAATGTTGTTGATCAGTTCGACGCGTTCGATGGCGAGTTGATCGGATCTGGAGTCTGCGTATTGCTGGGTGGCGAATGCTTGTACCGAAGCGACATCGGCGGTGGAGGTGATGTCCACGGCACGCTGGGTCCAGATCGCCTGTTGGGCTGCAGCAGAAGCGGTTTGGGAGGCAATGGCGGTGGCACGGGCGGAGTCTGCGGTGGCAGTCGCTTGCCAGGCGCGTTCGGTGGATTGCACCTGAATGGCGAGCTGCGTTCCTTGAATCGCAATCACTTGCTGAGTGGCGGATTGATTGCGCGCCTCGACCGTGCTGGTCAATTGGCTGCCGAAGTAGTCCGCAGTGGCAATGGCGGCAATAGCAGTTCCTTTGCTGCTGTTAGCGTCT
>CAIVEA010000048.1 GCA_903904765.1 uncultured Chloroflexota bacterium | reverse complement strand
TGCTGGATGTGGCGTGGGATTTGAAGCGCAAACGTGCGCTGGGCGAATCGCATGCTTATCTGCGTGACAAGGTGCTGGCGATGCTGTTCTTCTTCACTAGCACGCGCACCCGTGCCAGCTTTGAGTCCGGCATGGCGCAACTGGGCGGTCACGCGCAGTTCATTGACAGCGAAACCACGCAGATTTCGCACGGCGATACCGCCAAAGAAATCGGCGAAATTCTGGGGCGCTACTGCGATGGTATCGCCATCCGTCAGTGCGACTGGAACTTTGGCAACCAGTACATCCGCGAAGTGGCGAAGGCCAGCCGCGTGCCGGTGCTGAACATGCAATGCGATGTGTACCATCCGTTCCAGATTCTGGCTGACCTGATGACCATTCAGGAGAAGTTCGGGCGTGACCTGCGCGGGCGTACCATCAACGTCAGCTATGCGTATGCGTCCAGCTACCAGAAGCCGCTGTCGGTTCCGCAGAGTTTGATTCTGCTGATGACCCGCTACGGCATGAACGTCCGTCTGGTGCATCCGCCAGAGTTCGCGCTGATGCCGGACATCGTGCAGCAGGCGAAGGACAATACGAAGGCCAGCGGTGGCTCGTTCGAGATGATGGACGATTTCGATGCTGGCTTCAAGGATGCCGACATCATTTACGCCAAGAGCTGGGGCTGCTGGATGGCGACCGAGGATAAGGCGGAGTCGGCGGTTATCGGCAAGAAGTACACCAACTGGATCACCGACGAACGCCGTATGGCAATGGCGAAGGAACACTCGATCTATATGCACTGCCTGCCGGCGGATCGCAACATCGAAGTGACCGATGGCGTGATCGAAGGGCCGCACAGCGTGGTCTATGACGAGGCCGAAAATCGCCTGCATGTGCAGAAGGCGGCGATGGCGCTAACGATGCGCTAGGGCTGGGAAGATTGGCACAGGGGCGGGCGCATGTTCGCCCCTGTGGAATGAGGTTGGTGATAGGTACTAAAACCGGATTAAACAACAGGTTATTGCATAATGATCGAAAAATTGGCTATCGTCGCCATCGGCGGCAATTCATTGATCGAAGACCCGAAGCAGCCGGGTATCGCCCGCCAGTGGGATGCGGCGCGTAAAACTTGTGAGCATATCGCGCTCATGGTGGCTGAAGGTTGGAATGTGGTGGTGACGCACGGCAACGGCCCGCAGGTCGGCTACATCCTGCGGCGCGGCGAAATTGCGGCGCGGGAAGGAATCCATGATGTGCCGCTGGATTTGATCGTGGCGGATACGCAGGGCAGCATCGGCTACATGCTGCAACAGTGCCTCGATAATTCGCTACGACGGCTGGGGATGAACCGCACCTGTGCAACGGTGACGACGCAGGTGCGCGTGGATGCGAATGATCCTGCTTTCCAGAACCCGACCAAGCCGATTGGCAGCTTCATGACCGAAGAAGAAGCGCAGAAATTCAAAGCCGAAGGCTGGGACGTGATGGAAGATTCTGGGCGCGGGTGGCGGCGCGTGGTCGCTTCGCCGCAGCCGTGTTCGGTGGTGGAGATTAACGCGATTCAGGCGCTGATGCTCAGTGGGTATGTGGTGATTGCCTGCGGCGGCGGTGGCATTCCAGTGGTGCGTACCGATCAGGGCAGCCTGCGCGGGGTGTACGCGGTGATTGACAAAGACCGTGCCAGTGCGTTGCTGGCGCTCACGCTGCGTGCCGATCTGCTGATGATTTCGACGGGTGTGGAAAAGGTGGCGCTGAACTTCAATAAGCCCAACCAGCGTTTGCTCGACCAGATCACGCTGGCGGAAGCGCGGCAGTATATGGCGGAAGGGCATTTCGGCACGGGCAGCATGTCGCCTAAGGTCGAGGCCGCGATTGATTTCGTGCAGAATGGCGGCCCTCGCGCCCTCATCACCAACCCCGAAAACATGCAGCGGGCGCTGCGCGGTGAAGCCGGGACGCAGATTGTGCCGGGCTAATGCCCTAGCGAAGGACGTTGGACGATTATGGCTGTGATTCTTGAACTGAAATGTCCGTTATGCGGCGCGGCTTATGCGCCGGACGCGGTGCAATACACCTGTCCCGCCTGCGGCACAGTGGGGACGCTGGATGTGCTGTACGACTATGCCGCGCTGCGCGGACAGCTAGACCGGGATGCCATCCACCGGCATCCGGCGCAGTCCATCGAACGCTATAAGGCGCTGCTGCCGCTGAAGCCGGAATCGCCACTTCCGCCGCTGCGGGTGGGCATGACCCCCCTGTACGACTCAACGCGGTTGGCGGAACATCTGGGCGTGAGGCAGGCGTGGGCGAAGGATGACGGTCAGAACCCGACTGGCTCGTTCAAAGATCGCGCCAGTGCGCTGGTGGTGGCGCGGGCAGTGGAACAGGGCATCTCGACGGTCAGCACTGCCAGCACGGGTAACGCGGCGGCGGCGCTCTCCGGTTTGGGCGCGTCGGTGGGGCTGAACATCATCATCTTCGTGCCGGCCAGCGCCCCCGAAGCCAAAATCGCCCAACTGCTGGTCTATGGCGCGACAGTCATTCTCGTGGAAGATACCTACGACGTGGCCTTCGACCTGTGTACCGAGATGTGTTTGCGGCAGGGCTGGTACTGTCGCAATACCGCTATGAATCCTTTCACGACGGAAGGCAAGAAAACCGCTTCGCTGGAGATTGCCGACCAACTGGGTTGGGATGTGCCGGATGTGGTGTTGGTCAGCGTGGGCGATGGCAACATCATCGCAGGTATCTATAAAGGCTTTTACGACCTGTACCAACTGGGCTGGATACCACGTATTCCGCGCCTGATCGGTGTACAAGCAGAAGGTAGTGCGGCGCTGCATCAGGCATGGCAGGCGGGGCAGTCGGCTGCGGAGATGCAGCCGATTGACGCGCAAACGCTGGCGGACAGCATTTCGGCAGGATTACCGCGTGATCGGGCGAAGGCGCTGCGGGCAGTGCGCGAAACGAATGGCGCGTATGTAACCGTGAGTGATGAGGAGATTATCGCCGCCATCCCCCGTTTAGCACGGCTGACAGGCATTTTCGCAGAGCCGGCTTCGGCTACGGTTTTCGCAGGTGCGGAACGTGCTGTACAATCGGGAGTCATTCACCGTGATGAGCGCGTTTTGCTGATGCTCACAGGGAACGGGCTGAAGGATGTGCGCCGCGCGCAGCAGTCGGTTTCACAGGGCTTGCGCGTGAAACCGACGATTGAATCCATCCAGCAGGCGTTGGGAATCGAGTAAACCACATGACTGACAGACCCCGCTATTCAATCGTTGCGCCCATCTACAACGAAGAGGGCAATATTCAGGTACTCTACGATCGTATTTCATCAGTGATGAATTCAACAGGCGAGTCGTGGGAACTGGTGTGCGTGAATGATGGCAGTCGGGATCGTTCGGTGGAACTCATCACCGAGCTTTCCGCGAAAGACCCGCGTGTGAAGCTGGTCAATTTCGCTCGCAACTTCGGTCATCAGATCGCGGTGACGGCTGGCCTTCACTTTACATCCGGCGAGGCGGCAGTCATCATTGATGCCGACCTGCAAGACCCGCCGGAACTGATTCTGGAGATGATCGAACGCTGGAAGGCGGGTTATCAGGTGGTGTATGCGGTGCGGCAGGAACGCAAAGGCGAAAGCTGGTTCAAACTGCTGACGGCCAAAGTGTTTTACCGCATGATCTACCGCATCACGGATGTGAGCATTCCGCTGGATACGGGCGATTTCCGCCTGATGGATCGGCGGGTGGTGGATGCGCTGAACTCGATGAAGGAACATAACCGCTTCATTCGCGGTATGACCAGTTGGATTGGCTTCAAGCAGACGGGTGTGAACTACGTGCGGCAGGAACGCTTCGCGGGCGAAACCAAGTACCCACTGAAGAAGATGGTGCGCTTTGCGATGGATGCCATCACCGGCTTCTCGTATTTCCCGCTGCAAGTCATGGTGTATGTGTCGTTCGTCCTCGGCGTGCTGGCGGTGCTGGCGATCCCGATCATTGCGCTGTTGCGCGTCGTCGTGGGCTACCAGTTCCTCGGCGGGCAGGTGACGGAGATCGTGCTGCTACTGCTGCTCAGTTCGTTCCAGTTGTTCTTCCTGTTCATCATGGGGCAATATGTCGCTCGCACCTATGACGAGGCGCGTGGTCGCCCGTTGTATGTGGTGGCGAATACCGTCGGGTTTGACAAATCGGGGCAGTCTGGCGCAGATGCCTCACCTAAACAGGAATAAGGTCTGGTATGGTGCAATCGCACTCCGATCCGCTGGCTCTGGTACAGAAGTATCAACAGTTGGTGCTGGCCTACGAGAAGCTGGATCATGAGATTGATAACCTGATTATGGCGCACGGCGGCACTTCTGATAAGATGCCGCCTGCGGCGTTGTCTGCGTATCGGGCGCTGGCACGCCAACGCGATGATGTGCAGAACGACATGCGCGAATTAGAGCAAGAACTGAATTTTGACGACGAATCGTGAGTGAGCGCAGATCGCTGCGCTTTTGCTTTGCAACAGAACCGGAGAGACAATCTTGATTACTGGGCCTACTTTTGAAGAGATGCTGCACCCGCAGAAAATTGCCGCTGATGTCCGGGCGAAGGCGCTGGCGGCGCGTACTGCCAACCCGCTTGACCCGATCAATCTGTTCAACATCACATGGCGCGACCCGAACAACGCGGTTTACCATGTGGTGCTGCCTAAAGAACTGACGGGCGTGGACGCGAACATTGTGGTGATCTACGGGAAGGAGTTCCCATCGGGCAGCCACAAGGTCGGCGCGGCTTATTCGGTGCTGCTGGAACTTGAATTGTTCGGGGAAGTTGACCCGAACGTACATACGCTGGTGTGGCCTTCGACGGGCAATTACGGCATCGGCGGCGCGTGGGTGGGCGGGCGCATGGGTTGCAAGAGTCTGGTTGTGCTGCCAGCCGGCATGAGCCGGGAACGTTTTGAGCGCATCGAAAGCTATGGTGCGAAGATCAACAAGACGGTGGGTTCGGAGAGCAACGTCAAGGAAATCTACGACGAGACCCATCGCCTCCGCAACAGCGACCCGAATATACGCATCCTGAATCAGTTCGAGGTGATGGGCAACTACCGCTTCCACTACCATGTCACTGGCAACACAATTGTGGAGTTGGCGGCAGAGTTGCAGGCGAAGGGTGTGGGCGCGGGCAAAATCTCGGCCTATGTCTCCGCGATGGGCAGCGCCGGAACGATTGCGGCGGGTGATCGCTTGAAGCAGGTGTGGCCGGATCACAAGATCGTTGGCCTAGAGCCGATTCAGTGCCCCACGCTGTACAACAATGGCTACGGCACGCACGACATTCAGGGCAGCGGCGACACGCATGTGACGTGGATTCACAACGTCCTGAACATGGACGCGATGATGTGTATTGACGACATCGAGTCCAAGAAGGGCTTGCAGGTGTTTGCGGAAGAAGCCGGGCGACAGACGCTCATCAACCGCTACAAGATTGATCCGGCGTTGGTCGCACAGATGGGACCCTTGTTCGGCATCAGCGGCATTTGCAACATTCTGGGCGCGATCAAGACAGCGCGTTACTACAACATGGGCAAGGACGATGTGATCGTCACCGTCGCCACCGACTCGCTGGATCGCTACCATTCGGTAATGGACAGCATGGCGGAATGCTACGGGCGCTTGGACGAGGCCGAGACGGTCGGGCGCGTGGAGAGCATCTTCAAGGGCATGCGTACCGACTGGATTATGCCGGGTACGCCGGATGCTCGCGAACGCTGGCACAACCTGAAATACTATACGTGGGTGGAGCAACAGGGCAAATCGGTGGAAGAACTGGATGCCCAGCGCGATCCCGCGTGGTGGACAGACCATCAGAAGCGCGTGCAGGAGATTGATGCGCGTCTGGTGGCGCAGCGCGAGGCCGACTCGCACCGTTAAGCACAGATGATGTTCCCCGAAGACCGTGTTTTCGTCGGGGTGATAAACCGCCGACGCGATCTGGATTATGCTCGCGTGGGTTGGTATCGCATTCCGCTGGCGCGTGTGCCAGCCGGAATGGACGCGGAATATATCGCGTTCTTCCTGAGCCGCGCATTCGGGGCGCGTAATGGCGGCATTTATTACTATGCCGCCCGGCGCGGGGTAGAATTAGTCTACCGCCGCGATTTGTTGCCCTCAGAGGCCAATCATCCGAGGGCGAACGAGGTGTATTACAAGGTGCAGTTAGGGGCGCTGGTGGAGAAATCGCCGCCCGTGCTAAACCCCACGCGCCGCACCGTCGCGTTTTTGTATACCACATGGGATCGGTTTGTGAACGCTCGTCAGTTAAGCGATTTGCACAGCCCGCGTGAGTATTACGTAGATCGTATTTATCGCTAAAGGTCATGTAGATGCTCATTACGAATGCCACAGTCGTCACTTGGGGCGAAACGAACCGTGTTTTAACCGATCAGGCCGTCCTCATCGAAAATGGGGTGATTACCGAGATTGGCTCATCCCGCGATCTGGCGGCGCGTTATCCGCAGGGCGAACGCTTGGACGCACACGGTCAACTGCTGATGCCCGGTAACATCTGCGCCCACACCCATTTCTACGGCGCGTATGCGCGGGGGATGGCGATTCCCGGCCCCGCCGCCGAGAATTTTCCGCAAATTTTGCAGCGCCTGTGGTGGCCGCTGGATAAGGCGCTGGATAAGGATGCGGTGCGGATGAGTGCGCTGGTGTGTCTTGTGGACGCGGTGAAGCACGGCACAACCACCCTGATTGACCACCATGCCAGCCCCAACTTCATCGAGGGCAGTCTGGATGTGATTGCTGATGTAGTGGATTGGGCGGGGCTGCGGGCGGTGCTGTGTTACGAGGTGACTGACCGCGACGGCGAAGAGAAGATGTACGGCGGCATCGCGGAAAACGTGCGTTTCATGCGCGATAACCAGCATCCGCTGATCGCCGGGACGTTCGGCTTGCATGCCAGTTTGACGTTGAATGATGGGGCGTTGCGTGCCTGTGCGGATGCCCTGCCGACAGGCGCGGGCTATCATGTGCATGTGGCAGAGCATGAGGCCGATGAGGAGGACAGCCTGCGCCGTAGCGGTCAGCGTGTGGTGCAGCGGTTGGATGCCTACAATATGTGGGGCGATAAGACTATCGCGGCACACTGCGTCCATATTGATGATGAGGAGCGCCGCATTCTGGCGGAGCGCGGGGTATGGGTCAGCCATCAGCCGCGCTCGAACATGAATAACGCGGTGGGTGCGATGGCATTGGACAAGATGCAGGCGGCGGGTATCAAGTTGGTTCTGGGGAACGACGGGTTCAGCAACAATATGTGGGCAGACTGGAAGGATGCCTACCTGCTGCATAAGGTGGTCAACCGTGATCCGCGTCGTGCAAATGGGGCTGATATTGCGCGTATCGCCACGTATAATAACGCCCGTCTTGTGGAGCGTTTCTTCCCCGGTTTGCAGATTGGTGAGATCAAAGTGGGCGCTGCGGCAGATGTGATTCTGGTGGATTATCACCCGTACACGCCGCTGACCGAGGGCAACCTGCCGTGGCATATCCTGTTCGGTTTTGAATCCTCGATGGTGACAACGACCATTGTGGCGGGCAACGTGTTGATGCGCGAGCGGCAGTTGTTGACGCTGGACGAGGCCGCGATAGCGCGGGAGGCGCTGGCACTCGCGCCGCAGGTGTGGGAACGTTATACCGCCTTTGCGGAACGTGCGCTCAACGCCTGATGCATGTAGAGTTGAATTAAGGCCGCCCTCACCCCTAACCCCTCTCCTAGCTGTACTCAGCGGTTGGGAGAGGGGGGATGGACGGATAAGGTATGATCTGTTTCCCTTCGCCATGAGGGAGAAGGGCAGGGGATGAGGGGTGTCGCTCCCGAATGTGCCTGATGTGTGTGGTGTTGGATAAGGGATTATAGGGATACCGTTATGACGACGATTGCGGTTCTGGGCGGAACAGGTAAAGAAGGTTCGGGTCTGGCGATGCGCTGGGCTATGAAGGGCTATTCGGTCATCGTGGGTTCGCGGGATGCGGAACGCGCTCGCAGCCGCGCCGCCGAGATGAGCGCCGAAATTGGCAACGGTCATCTGGTGGGCATGGGCAACGATGAAGCTGCTACGAAGGCCGATGTGGTGGTGCTGAGCGTGCCGTATACCGCGCACAAGGCCACGCTGGACAGCGTTCGTGAACAGGTGCAGGGCAAGGTGCTGATTGATTTGACGGTGCCGCTGCAACCGCCGAAAGTCCGCACTGTACATCTGCCCGAAGGCAAGTCCGCCGCGCTGGAAGCACAGGCGCTGCTGGGTGAGGGCGTGAAAGTGGTGGCGGCGTTCCAGAATGTGAGCGCCGAGCATCTGGGCGATCCGAATTATGTGGTGGATTGTGATGTGCTGGTATGCGGCAACGATGCCGAAGCCAAGAAAACCGTGATTGAGTTGGTGGCGGCGACGGGCATGCGCGGCGTGGATGCCGGTTCACTGGCGAACGCGGTGGCTGTCGAGTCGCTCACGCCGGTGTTGCTGTATATCAACAAAGCGTACAGTGCCAAAGGCGCTGGCATCCGCATCACAGGGATTTAAGCATTTTGGATTT
>CAIVEA010000047.1 GCA_903904765.1 uncultured Chloroflexota bacterium | reverse complement strand
GCGCATCCAGATGGGTGCGCCCTGTTGTTTGGTGCTGCGGTTGCGAGGCCGGACTAGTCAACTTCCTCTTCGTCCGCCTTGCCCTTCTTGATGATTTCCACTTCGCCAACCGATGCTTCTTCCAATTCTTCAGCTTCAGTCGAACGGGCAGCCGAGGTCTGGCTGACACGCGCCAGCATTTCATCAGCATCATTCAGGATGGTGATGTCTGCGCCGAGGTTCAGGTCGCGGACGTGGATGGCATCACCCACTTCAACCAGCGGCGACAGATCCACTTCGATCTGAGAGGGCAGGTGTGTGGGCAGGGTTTCGACGGTCAGCATGGCAGGGCCGGTGATGAGCATCCCCTTGCGGTTCGCCACTGCGGGGCTTTCGTTAATGAAGTGGATCGGCACATCAATGCTGATCTTGGCCTTCATATCGAGCGCGAGGAAGTCCACATGCTGGATTTCGCCGCTGAGGATGTTGCGCTGGACTTCGCGGGCGATGACCGTGTGGCTTTTGCCTTCGACGTTCAGATCAATCAGGTGCGTACCACCGGCCTGAAGGAGCGCCAGTTGCAGCGGACGATATTCGATCTGAAACTGCACAGGTTCGGTTTTGGGGCCATACACAACCACCGGAACCAGACCAGCGCGGCGCAGCTGGCTTACTTTTTTGCCCGTAATGGTGCGGGGTTTCGCCTCAAGAACTAAATTTTCAGCCACGATACAGACTCCTTTACAGGCCAGCTCTGAAGCGACAGCGCCTTACCTGTTTTGCACTAGGCATTCCGGTATTTTAGTCGTCGAATTGTAGTGGTGTAGGGGGCGATTCGTCAATGCCGCGTCCGCCGCCGGAGGCCACCAACAAAAATCCCCTTCGGAAAGGGGATTGCAAAGCGGGTAAGGAGATTCGAACTCCTGACATCCTGCTTGGGAAGCAGACGTTCTACCACTGAACTATACCCGCAACTGTGTGTTCATTATAGGGTTCCGTGAGGGGGCTGTCAAGAATCCCTTCACAGGCACCCGGCTGAATGTTAGAGTGTTGTCCTTTTATGGCGGGTGAGCATCACGCTGCTACCCCGATTACAGGTATAATGCCCCCATCCGTTCGGGCATGAACAGGGATATAACTGCGGGTGAAACGCTGGCGAATCGGTCTACTGGGGGCGCTGGTCAGTCTTGCCGCCCTTTACTTTGTGGCTTCGCAGGTGGATGTACACGCATTCCAAACGGCGCTGGCGCAAGCGCGTTTCGGATTCCTGATTCCCACCGCTTTTTTTCTACTCATTGGCTTATTCACCCGCGCTGCCCGCTGGCGGGTGTTGCTCTCTGGCGGGCTACTGCTGCGGCGGGCGTTCAGCATCATGAACGTGGCCTATCTGGTCAACGGGCTACTGCCGTTACGCATCGGTGAACTGGCGCGAATCTTCCTCGCTACCCGTGCCGATGTACCTGTGCCTCCGCTGAAAACAGCCAGTACCATCATCGTGGAACGCCTGCTGGATTTGCTGGCGGTCATTTGCATGATGGCACTGGCGTTAGCCGCTGGCCCGATTCCCGATGAACTGCGGGCGGCGGCGCTGGTATCTGCGCCGATGGTGATGATCGGGTTTGTGGTGCTGGTGCTGCTGGCGCGTAATCGTCAGATCGCGCAACGTATGCTGGGCGTGGTTAGCAGCCGCGTCCCGCGCTGGAGTGCCGATTCGGGCGCACCTGCGCTGCGTTTGTCACGCTGGCTCGATCATTTTCTGGATGGGCTGCTGCCGCTGGCACAACCGCGCACATTACTCTACGCGCTGCTGTGGACGATTCTGAGTTGGGGATTTTCGGCAGTTGCGGGGTATATACTGATGTTCACGTTCTATCCGCAGGCCAGCTGGCCTGCCACGCTGCTGTATATCGCGGCGGCGGCTTTTGCCATTGCGTTGCCTGCTGTTCCCGGCAATCTCGGCCCGTATGAACTTTCGGTGGTACTGGCGCTTTCTGCGATGGGTTTTACCGAAGGCAGTACGGCGGCAGCCTTTGCGGTCATCGTACACGGGATTAATCTGGCGATGCACGCCAGCACCGGGGTGATCGGCTTCATTCAGGAAGGTATCTCGCTCGGACAACTTTCCAGTGGCGTTCAAAACATGCGCCAGCGGGAAATGGGTACGACTACACAGGATAAGATGGGTTCTAAATGATGCAGGATCATTCCAGCGGGCAGCGTAAGCTGAAAATCCTGATCTCGCTGCTGTATTACGTCCCTCACCGCACGGGGTTGACCATTCATGTGCAGCGCGTGGCAGAAGAGTTGGCGCGGCGCGGGCATGAGGTGACGGTGCTGACCGCCCGCCACAAAATCAGCCTGCCACGTGATGACGAAATGTACAACGGGGTGCGTGTGGTGCGCCTGTGGGCACCGCCTATCCCCATCAGTCGCGGGTTGCTCATGCCGGCCTTTCCATGGGCAGCGTTAGGTTTGATGCTCCAGCATGATGTGGTGTGGGTGAATACGCCCATGCTCGAAACCGCGCTGGTGCGGATGCTCTCCGCCATCAGTGGGCGCAAGGTGGTCGTTACCCATCATGGCGATTTGATCCTGCCGGACGGGTTGGCGAACCGCATCATTCGCGGGACGATGTTCGCCATGTATCGCTTTCTGGCGCAGGGGGCGGCGCAATTGGTGGCCTACAGTCAGGATTACGCCGACCATTCGTATTATCTGCGCCCGTTTATGCACAAAGTCACG
>CAIVEA010000046.1 GCA_903904765.1 uncultured Chloroflexota bacterium | reverse complement strand
CCCAAAATTCATGACCAATTTTTTGCAAAAACTTGCGACCGTATTATAATAGTGTTGCAAAGCAGTCAAGTGGCATAAAGCAAAATTTTTGTGCAAATTGGCTGAATTTTTGCAAGAATCAAGTTCTTTCATCAAACATTAATCGCCAAGTACCATGGAGGAAGCCAGTGGCCAGTGTAACTTTCAATCATGTTTTCAAGCGTTATGGGAACAGCAATGCCGTTAATGATCTTCACATCCAGATCGAAGACAAAGAATTCCTTGTCTTCGTAGGCCCGTCGGGCTGCGGCAAGTCCACCAGCCTCCGTATGCTCGCCGGACTGGAAGAAATTAGCGATGGCGAAATCCTCATTGGCGATCGTGTTGTGAACAACGTTGCCCCCAAAGATCGTGACGTGGCGATGGTGTTCCAGAGCTATGCGCTCTATCCTCACATGACCGTCTACGACAACATGGCCTTCGGTCTGCGCCTCCGCAAAACCCCGAAACAGGTTGTTGACCAGCGCGTGCACGAAGCTGCCAAGAGCCTCGGCATCGAACAGCTTCTGGATCGCCGCCCCCGTCAGCTATCGGGCGGTCAGCGCCAGCGTGTCGCCGTAGGCCGCGCCATCGTCCGTGAACCCGCAGTCTTCCTCATGGACGAACCCCTGTCGAACCTCGATGCCAAACTCCGCGTGGAAGCGCGCTCGTTCATCAGCAAACTGCACCAGCGCCTCGGCACCACCTTTATCTACGTGACCCACGATCAGGTGGAAGCCATGACGATGGGTACGCGCATTTGCGTGCTGAACGCAGGTGAACTCCAGCAGATTGATACCCCGTTCAATCTGTATCACAACCCGCGCAACCTGTTTGTCGCTGGCTTCATCGGCAGCCCGTCCATGAACTTCTTCGACGCGACCCTGCGTGAAGACAGTGGCAAAATGTTTGTGGACAGCGGAACCTTCCGTTTGGAAGTCCCCACCGCGCAGACAACCATGTTCAAAGATCATCTGGGCAAGAAAGTTATTTTCGGTATCCGCCCCGAAGACATTCATGACCGCGACTTCCAACCCCCCGGGATCATCCCTGCGGTTGTAGAAGCTAACGTGGATGTGGTCGAACAGATGGGTAACGAAATGGTTGTCTACCTCGAAGAAAAGGGATCAAGCTTCATTTCACGTATGGATCCTCGTACCCATGCCCATGTTGGCAACCGCATCAATGTGGTGTTCAACATGGAAAACGTTCACCTGTTTGACGTGGACACCAAGCTCTCCCTGTCCTACGAATACAAGCAGGCTGAAGCGGCGAAGGCCAAATAAGCCTCCTGTTGATAACAGTTCACTCAAAAGCCGTCCCTCGGGGCGGCTTTTTGATGCCAATTCCAATAGACATCTATTGTGATTCTCACGTTCACCCCGCTATACTGACAGCAATCATTCTCCTATCCCACCAAAGGCAATTGCACTCGTGAAATTAACGGCGTACACGCAAGAAACGGTATTCCAAGACCTGCGTGATGAATGGAATGATCTACTCAACCGCAGTTCTGCTAACCGCATTTTTAGTACGTGGGAATGGCAGTCCATTTGGTGGCAATCATACCGACCAGGAACATTATGGGTCATTACCTGTCGTGATGAATCCGATAACCTAATTGGCATAGCCCCTTGGTTCATCGAGCAACACCCGCAGCACGGGCGCGTTGTTCGAAGTATCGGTTGCGTCGAAGTCACCGATTATCTTGACCTGATCGCTGACCGCGAACATACGCAAGTCGTTTTCGAGGCCTTCACCACCTATGCCGCCCAGCACCGCGACATTTTCGATGTAATTGACCTCTGCAATCTACCTCAAGATTCACTTGGCTACCTGCAATTCCCGGATGCGCTCCGTCAGCAGGGATTTACGGTCACTATCAAAGAACAGGAAGTCTGTCCCATCATTCACCTGCCCTCAGACTGGGAAGCCTATCTCGAAACGCTTGACAAAAAACAGCGCCATGAGGTGCGCCGCAAAATACGCCGTGCCGAAGGTGTTGATGAGCGCGTAGAGTGGTATATTGTCGGGCATGAACACAACCTGCAAACGGAAGTGGAACAATTCCTCGGCTTGATGGCTTCCAGCCAGGTCGAAAAAGCCCAATTCCTGCAAGATGTCCAGAACCTAACCTTCTTCAAAAATGTCGTGCCAGTCCTATTCGAGCGCGGTTGGCTTCAACTGAGCTTCCTCACGGTCAACGGTCAACCCGCTGCCACCTACATGAACTTCGTCTACCAGAACACTATTCTGGTCTATAACTCTGGCTTGCGCGTCGACCTATATAGCAATCTCAGCCCCGGCATCGTACTGCTGGCACACAACATTCGCTACGCCATTGAACACGAATTTAAGGTGTTCGATTTCCTGCGTGGCAACGAAATCTACAAATACCGCATGGGCGGGCAGGATACGCACGTCTACATGCTCCGCGCTCAGCTTGCATCCTCGTAGGAAGCGCAATGCTGTCGCACATCGCAATGCTCTCGGTACATACCAGTCCGATTGCCGAATTGGGTGGCTCAAAAACGGGCGGTATGAATGTCTATATCCGCGAGCTTGCCCAAGAATTGGCTCAGCGGGGGCTGCATATTGATATTTACACCCGTCAAACGCATCCCGCCGACCCAACTATAGACACACGACTCAGTGCAAATATACGGGTTATCAACATTCCCGCAGGCGCACCTGTCCCCATCTTACCCGATCAGGTTTTCCCGCATCTGCCGGAATTTACAACGGGCGTACTAGAATTCGCAGCCCGCGAGAATCAAACATACAATGTCATCTACAGTCACTATTGGCTCAGTGGATGGGTCGCGCAGCAACTCAAAGCGAAATGGAATACCCCTTTTGTGCAAATGTTCCACACGCTAGGCTACATGAAAAACCGTATCGTTACCGGCGACAGCGCCCCGGTAACAACAGATCAACGCGCCCTCACCGAAACACGCATTATGCAATGGGCAGATCGCGTGATTGCAGCCACCCCAGCCGAACATGCCCAAATGCTCTGGTTGTACCGCGCTGACCGCCGCAAAATCGAAGTCATCTCCCCCGGTGTAAACCCCGAACGCTTTCATCCCGCCTCGGCTCATGATGCGCGACTTTCCCTCGGTCTGCCTGATGATATTCAAATACTGCTCTTTGTAGGGCGTATAGAACCCCTCAAAGCGGTGGATAGCATTCTGGAAGCTATGCACATCGCCCGGCAGAAAAGCCCTCAGCGCATTCAACAAACTCGGCTCATCATTGTGGGCGGCAATCCGCAAAACCCTGCCGATACAGAACTACAACATCTCCAACAGGTCGCCAACTATTTCGGTGTCCATGATCTCACGCAATTTGTGGGGGCAAAAGATCAAACCGAACTACGAAGCTATTACGCCGCCGCCCTCGCAGTCATCATGCCCTCAGAGTATGAATCCTTCGGCATGGTCGCCTTAGAAGCGATGGCCTCTGGAACGCCTGTGATCGCATCCCACATTGGCGGATTAGCCTATCTCGTCAAAGACGGTGTGACAGGATTCCTCGTGCCCGTGCGGGAACCGTCCCAACTGGCAGATCGCATTCTTCGGATGCTCGATAATCCGCCAATGGTCGAAACCATGCGCCAGAAAGCAGTAGAAGTGGCGCAGCACTACACCTGGTCAACCATAGCTGACCAGGTGTTGCAAGTCTTTGAATCAGTACAGGAGAATAGAAACGCGGGGAATTAGCCGCCGTAGGCGTTCGGAATATCCGTCACGAGAACCGCGATATAGGGATCGCTTTCCTGAATCCGCAGGGCTTCGCTTTCAGCCAACGCCACCTGCCCCTTATGATACAAGACGTTATTAAACCCATCATAACGATAGCGCCGATTCACCCATCCGTATTCGGGATGCTGGAACACAGCACTAAACTGAATCGCCGAATCTTCAGTGATGATTTTCTCATCCACAATCCACACCGGCGCATACTGTTCTAAGTGCGGAATAGCCTTTGCATCGCGTTTTTCGCGTAACGCTTGAACCGATGGGCTGCTCATAGACTACCTACCCTCTGGTCTAAATTGAACGCTTATCAATGAGCGAATATTGTAGCGGTTGCCGCGTCGAACCACAAGCATCTACAACCCTACACATCCAGCGTAAATGGCGTGAACTTCGTATCATAGTCATAATAATCCTCATTCTCAGCTCGTTTCAGAGCCTGCACAATCATCAGCGTAAATGGCGTAAACAGCGCCTCAATTCCCACCTTGAGGATGTAATTCGTCACCATCAAAGATGGTAGCAAATCAACCGGAAACACGCCTAGCATGGTTGCCACCGAGAAGAAGATCAGCGTATCGAATATCTGCCCCACAATCGTGCTGCCAATCGTGCGCGTCCACAACCAGCGCCCATTGGTCAGAATCTTCATCTTGGCAAGGACATAGCTATTGGCGAACTCTCCCGCAAGGTAGGCCAGTAAACTGGCGACCACCAGCCCACTCACCCCGCCCAGCACAAGATCATAAGTGCCCTGCCCCACCCGTTGCAACCAGTCGGCCTCCCCCGGCAATACACCTGCCAACCACACGAAAAACCCCATGAGTGCCGAAGCCGCGAAACCACTCCAGATCACCCGTCGCGAACGTTTATAGCCATAGACCTCAGTCAGCACATCACCAAAGATATACGATATAGGGAACACCAGCGTCCCCGCATCAAATGACAGTCGAAATGTGCCTATACTCATCCCCGAATCAATGATTTTCGCACTACTAAGCAGGTTGCTCAACAGTAGAACAGTGACAAATAAAGCCATTACAAGATCAAAATAGCGATAAGCTTTCATCCAGCACCCTCTTGCAGATCAAATCGTTGTGAGAGATGATTAAAATTGCGTAACCGCATATATTCAGACAGGAATAGTAAGGATGACTTCACCACGAACCCGTTCACAGCCAATGGAATTTCGCCAGCAGGAAGTGGGGTATGTGATGGAACGCTGGCGGGCATCCGATTCTTGCTCGCTAGTCGGCGTAGGGAGCGTGGGTAAATCAAATTTGCTTCAACACCTTTCCGACCCAGCAGTACAGTCATTTTATATGACAGATGTCGCTCAAGGAAAGATATTCAAAACCATTAACATTGATCCGAGCATGATCGGCCCTCTGCCCAACCTCAGCGCGACCGACAGCGAACAGGTGCGCTGCTGGGCAGGCTACGAACTGCTTATGCATCGACTATTCTTGGCATTCTATCCTTTCGACAACCTGCCCAAAGAGGATGCACAGGTCTTTTACGACACTTATCACGCCCTGCAAAACGGCAACAACCCACTATATGCCTACATGGGGCTGCGCTATTTCGAGTTTGGACTAGAACTCTTCATGAAGCGCGGCATTCAGATCGTATTCATGTTTGATGAGTTTGAGGAAATGCTCAAGCAAATGCCGGTGAAGTTCTTTTTGACCCTACGCGGCTTGCGCGATTCAAGCAAGAAACAGCTTTCGTTCCTCACATTCACCCGTTCACCGCTGCTTGATATCGTAGATCAGTTCGACATAGACAGTTTAGCAATAGAGCCGTTTACCGAACTCTTTACGGATAATCTGCTATATGTCGGCCCCTACAATCCGCTAGACGCGCAACGCATGATTGAAGACCTCGCCAAGCGCAACGCCCGCAACTACGATCCTTCCGTTCTGAGCTATATCCTATGGGCAACAGGCGGCTATGCGGGGCTAATTCGTTCCGGCTTCCGGGCACTGGACACAATGGGAACGCTCGATAAAAACGCCATCCACACCGACGGCGAAAAACTAGCGCGAGAACTTTCTCTTAAACGTTCGGTTCGCACCGAATGTAGAACTCTGTGGTTAAGCCTGACGCAACTCGAACGCACCATGCTTAAAGAGCTTTTGCAACCCCGCCCTAAACTGGATACAACCAGCTACGATGTGCAGCAAACCTTCGCCATCCTGCAACAAAAGCGTCTCGTCTCCATCGAAAACAACCGTATTACCATTGAGCCGCCCGTTTTCAGAGCGTTCTTAGCATCCGACCCGGACACCGACACCTAACGGACTGTAGCAATCATGACGGCAAATACAGTTCTCCAGTTCTACCCAGCGGATAATCTTCCCCACATGCTGCGAATCGCCATCCGCATCTTGGGGAGAATGAAAGAACGGCAATCGTCTTCAGTGCTGCTTGTCCCCTTTTTTTCGGAGGCACTGGCTTTCCGAATCAACGATGCTCTGCGGAAAAGCGGGATGGAGGGGCACTTCGATCTCTCCGTCCCCGCCACCTACCAGCAACCTGAGCTAACCGCGCTGCTGACATTGCTTCTGGCAGGACAACCGGACTTTCGGCTAACACCCGCCCGCATAGCGCAGATGCTCCACACCGCCATCCCCGGTTGCGACCCGATTCGTGCCCAGATTGTCGCTAACCATCTGGTCAAAGAGACCTCGTGGATACCATTTTCCCAATTACCTCCCCGCATCCAACAACGCATGGGGCAACCCCTTCAAGCCGACTATGACCGCTGTATCGCACTGGCAATCGCCCTATCACAACTTCAATTGGACGATGCATCCGAATCCGTTTTAGCCGAAATCTCACGTCTCACAGCCGAATATTCCCCCCAAATCGGCACCCCACTGGCGATAGGTTTACTCGATATCACCCGCATCGCACAGGAAACACCAGCCAATTCCATGCTCGCCTGCCTGCATAGCATTACGAACGGCGCACCCCCTCGGACTACCGACCTCCCGCTTGCATTCGCGGCGAGTATTCTCGTCACCAGCCCGGACAATTTCCTAGATATGAACTACACAACCGATGAGCAAATCTGGTTCGACGGCACCCATCCAATCTGGTCACGCCATCGCGCCAATGCCGATTTGCTCCACCATCTCATCCAAAAGTCATCTCGCGCCATTCACTTGATTGCGAACCGCAAAACATTCGCTGTCCCCGAACGGAGTGCGCCCATACGCGCTTTGGGTTTGCCCATAATCGAACAAACGCCATGAACGCCGAACTGCATCCCATATTCCGCGAAGCACAACATGAATTCATGCAATACAAAGGTGGTCTCGTCGCTGTACACGCAGCTCCGGGGAGTGGCAAAACATGGTTGCTGGCTCAGTTAGCCGCTTTAATGGCCTCCAAACTCACCAAAAAAGACCTGCATGCAGGTCGCGAAATCCTTGTAGTTACCTTCTCGAATAGCGCATCTGCCGCCTTGAGTAACCAGATACACGCCGCCCTGCACTCATACGAAACCCCAACCGCTAGTGCTGGAGTCAGAGTACGCACCCTCCACGCGCTGGCGCTTGACATCATCTCCGAATCGCCTGAAACCTTCGGCCTCACACCCGATTTTCGTCTGATTGAGGAACGTATCGCCTATCACAT
>CAIVEA010000045.1 GCA_903904765.1 uncultured Chloroflexota bacterium | reverse complement strand
GGCGGCACGTTCGCTCGGGCTGCGAAAGACCGTCAGCAGCCGCCACAACGATGATGCTTTCCGCCACCACTGGTCGGTGCGGACGCTGAATCGCACTTTGTGGCGCATCACCCGTGCCGGAATCGCCATCTCGGAGAGCATTGCCCGCTTTAGCGAAACGGTGGAAGGCGCTGCGCCGGGGCAAGTGCGCTGCATCCATTACGGGCTGGATACCGCCCCGCAGCCGTTAGACCGCCAGCACGCTCGCACCCGTTTGAGCGCCGAACTCGGCCTGCCGCTGGAGGCGGTGTGGGTGGGGATGGCCTGCCGCTTGGTAGAACAGAAAGGCGTGCGCTACGGGCTGGAGGCTTTCGCGCAGGTTGCTGCGGATTATCCACAGGCGCGGTTGCTGGTGGCGGGTGAAGGGGCGCTGAATGCCGAATTACAGGCGCGTGCCGCACAGCCGGATTTGGCGGGGCGGGTGCATTTCCTCGGCTGGCGCTCGGACGTGCCGGAATTGCTGGCGGCTTTCGACATGCTGCTCGCGCCCAGCCTGTGGGAAGGCTTCGGGCTAGTCATGCTGGAAGCAATGGCACAGCAAACCGCCGTGATCGCCAGTGCCGTGAGCGCCATCCCCGAAGTAGTGCAGGATGGCGAAACCGGCTTGCTCGTCCCCCCGCGTGATGTGGGTGCATTGACCGCTGCGCTACGCCTGCTGCTGGCCGACCCCGCGCTGCGCCGTCACATGGGGCTGATGGGGCGTGACCGCATGGAAACGCATTTCAACGCTGCTCGTATGGTGGAGCAGACTATCGCGCTGTATCATCAACTGTAGTCCGAAGGATGATCTCGCCCCGCTGCGCTTCGCTTAGCTTCCCCTCTCCATTTGGAGAGGGGATTAAGAGGGGTGAGGTTTCTCCGGTAGTCCGCTAGGGAGAAAAATCGGCATGTCAGAATGGTCGTTGGACGACAGCATTCAGCGGGAACGTGATCTGGTGGCGGCCATCAAACAGGGGACACGCCGTTACACGTCCGCCATGCTCAAGGCGCTGTTCCTCACGCTGCTGTTCCCGTATCTGGCCTTCATGGCGGCGTGGATTGGTGGCGATTATGCGCGGGGGTATGTGAACGCGAATTTTGACAGCAGTTTCACCAGCCTGACCACCTCGCTCTCCAGCTTCATCGTCCTATTCGCTGCCACCTACTACACATGGCGCTGGTCAGAGAAACGCTTCGGCGGTCTGGCGCTGGCGCGGCGCTTGCTGGGCATCTCGCGGGGGGTGTTGCGCGTGGAACAGGCGCTGGATGAGCTGAAGCGCAAGCCGCAACCGGAGTCTGCCGATTACCTGCACATCGAAGAACTGACGCAGAGCGCGTGGCAGGTGTACCTTCAGTCCATGCGTGAGGCCGGCTTTCCGGTGGAGAGCGAATGAACGATAGCGCACCGCGTCCGATTCGCCTGATGAACATCATCGCCCGTTTGAACGTAGGCGGCCCGGCCATCTACGTCACGCTGCTGACCGAAAAGCTGACGGCTCCCGCCTATGATAGTGTGCTGGTGTGCGGCACGATTGACCCTTCCGAAGGCGATATGACCTATTACGCCGAACAGCGCGGCGTACATCCTGTAGTTGTGCCGGAGTTGGGGCGCGGCCTGCACCCCCTGCGCGATCTGGTCACGATCTACAAGCTCTACCGCCTGATTCGCCAGTTCAAACCGGACATCGTACACACCCACACCGCTAAAGCGGGCTTTGCCGGACGCATGGCTGCATGGCTGGCGGGCGTTCCGGTCATCGTGCATACCTTTCACGGGCATGTGTTTCGCGGCTATTTCAAGCCCACTACGACGGGCGTGTTTTTGATGCTTGAACGGTTGTCAGCGCGGCTATCGGATACGCTCATCACGCTCACCGAAAGCCTGCGCCGTGAACTGGCAGAGGAATATCACGTCGCCCGTAAGGGGCGCATCACCGTACTGCCGCTGGGGTTGGATTTGGATGTGTTCGCCAAAACCCCGCGCCATGCCGGAAAGTTCCGCGCTGCGTGGAACGTCCCGCCGGATGCCGCGCTGATCGGCATTGTGGGGCGCTTAGTCCCCGTCAAAAACCACAGCCTGTTTTTGCAGGCGGCAGACCGCATTCGCCAGCAGCGCCCGAATGCTCGTTTCGTGATCGTGGGCGATGGCGAAACCCGCGAGGCCGTTGAAGCGCAGGTGGATGCGCTCGGTCTGCGCCAGAACGTGATCTTCACGGGCTGGACGAAAGATCTGCCCCCTGTGTATAGCGATCTAGATGCGCTCGTGATTAGCAGCATCAATGAAGGTACGCCCGTGACCGTGATCGAGTCGCTGGCGGCGGGCTGTCCGGTGGTGACGACGGCAGTGGGCGGGTTGCCGGATTTGCTCGATCAAGGGGCGCTAGGGCGCTTAGTCCCGCCTGACGACCCGACTGCGCTGGCGAACGCGGTGCTGGAGGTGCTGGCCGCCCCACCCGATGGTCGTACCCCGCAGGCGCTCATGTTGGATCGTTACGGGATTGATCGGTTGGTGCTCGATCTGGACGGCCTATATCGCGGTCTGCTGGCGAAGAAACGCCGCCGCTAACTGTACTCGTTCATCCTCACTCCATAGTCCTTTAACCCGCATGGAGAGGGACTTAATACCCGCATGATTCTTTTGCTCTCTTCGCCATGAGGGAAAAGGTTGAGGGTGAGGCTAAATCATTCCAAAATGCCACACAGGAGACGCGCACATGCCGATGGACGACCACGACCATCCGATTACCCCGCTGGACTCGCGCATCGCGTGGGAATGCCCGTGGTACAGGGTGCGGCAAGATCGCATCCGACTGCCGAACGGGGGCGAAGGTGTGTACAACGTGGTCGAAAAGTGTGATGCAGTCTGGGCGGTTCCGGTCACGCTCGAAGGTGAGATCGTCCTCATTCACAACTACCGTTACCCGCTGCGCGAATGGGTGTGGGAACTGCCCTCCGGCGGCGTGGCGGACGGCCTCACGCCACTGGAATCGGCACAGCGCGAACTGGCGGAAGAAGCGGGCGGCACAGCGGCGGCGTGGCAATTGCTCCTGCGTGCCAGCGCCATGAACGGCATCGGAACCGAGTACGCCTATCTGTATCTGGCGACAGGGGTGGTACTGGGTGAGGCTGAACCGGAGCCGACGGAGGCTATGAGCGTTCATCGTGTGAGCGCGGCGGAGGCGCTGCGCCGCGCTCGTGCGGGGGAGATCAACGACGCAGTGAGTACGCTGGCGCTGCTGCTGGCTGAACCCTATCTGAAGGCCGATAGGGGATGAGGCGGGGTAACAGACTGTCATTCAACGGGAACGATTTCCCGTAGGGACACAGCGCGAGCTGTGTCCTGTTGTTTTGCACCCTTTTCCATGAGGGAGAAGGGGTGGGGATGAGGGTTTATCCCTTAGAACTGGAAATCGCCCGTGACGCGCACCACTTTCTGCGCGTAGTTGTTCACGTATTCCAGCAACCGATTGTGCAACCGCTGCCAGTCGTTACTGCGGAGGATGCGCCGGATGGCCTCCACATCTTCCGCCAGCCCTTCGGTCATGATCTGCGACTGCTTGGTGCTGCTGTAGGTGGTGTACCACGCTTGCGTCGGTTCGATGCCCATGCGCGTGATTCCCGGAACCCATTCGCGCACCACGAACTCGAAATATTCCTGTTCGCGGTCGGGTTTAATGTCCCAGCGCATCAGCAGCTTGACATTATCTTTGCTCATGTCGGACATCCGCGCCTCCCTACGTTGTCTGCAACTGTGGCTTGAGCAGGATGACCTGAGTTTGTTCGGGCAGCTCGGTGCCGCTGATTCGCAGCATATCCATTTCCTGCGGCGCACTGATGCCCATCGCCTTCAGGAAGCGGTCTACCGGATCGAGGTTTATCTGCAACTCCGGTAGCGCGTAGTGCATGGGGATCACATAATACGGCTCGATGAGCGCCACCACCTCGGCGGCTTGGCTGGCACGCAGGCCGTTCCCACCGCCAACGGGCAGCAATAGCACATGCACTTCCCCAAACTCTTCGACAGTGGCCTGATCGGGGACGTGCGCCAGATCGCCCAGATGCAGCACCGAGAGGTTGTCGTAGTCAAAGCGGAAGGCGATGTTGCGCCTCGCCGTGTCTCCGTTGATGAAGTGCGCGGCGATTCCGGTGATGAACGCCCCGCCAATTTCATATTCCCCCGGCCCATTGAGCAGCCGCGTTTCGCTCTTGATGGCGGCGATATTGTTGTGTCCCGGCTCATCATGGCTCACCGTGACCACATCGGCCTTCAGGCGCGGGACGGGCAGCCCTAATGACTCGCTGAACGGGTCGGTGACGATTGAGATTCGATTACGCTCCGCGACGCGGAAGCAACTGTGTCCATACCACGTAATATCCAACGGTCATCCAGCTCCGGTTTACAAACTCATTACACTCGTTATGATAGCTTAGACAGGCTCTTTTCTCAAGCAGGCGGCACGCGACTTGCACATTCATACCCGCTTTCAAACGCCCCCGTCCTCCCCGTTGCGCCCCGGTCAGATCGGCGCGGGAGAAGTGTTGCATACCCCCGGCGAAGTGCGCTTGCACTTGCCACCCGCGGCGGCGGGCTACCACGACGCGCAGATCAGTGACTATACCACCCGCGCAGATTTCCGCTGGCGGCCACCGCTGCGGCTGCGTGTCCGCGCCCGTTTCAGCGGCTTTCACGCTGGCACAGCCGGATTCGGTTTCTGGAATCACCCGTTCGTCCCCGGCGAACGTGGTTTCCGGTTGCCCCGCGCCGTCTGGTTCTTCGCCAGCGCCCCGCCCAACGAAATGCGGCTAGCGCTGGATGTCCCCGGTGCGGGCTGGAAAGCAGCCACGTTCGATGCGCTGCGCCTGCCGTTTTTCCTGCTGCTGCCAGCGGCGCTCCCCGGCCTGCTGCTCATGCGCTTGCCTGCGCTGTACCGTCGCCTGTGGCCGCTGGGTCAGCGGGCGCTCGGTGTGAGCGAGGCGCTGCTCGATCCGGCGCTGCTGGTGGACTGGCACGAGTACACGCTGGACTGGCTGCCGGACGCGGTTCACTTCGCGGTGGACGGTCAATCGGTGCATCAAGCGCGGGTGGCGGTGCGCGGGTCATTGGGCTTCATCGCGTGGCTGGATAACCAGTACGCGGTGGTCACGCCGCAGGGACGCTTCGACTTCGGACTGTCATCTGTCGCGCACGAACAATCGCTGGCGCTGTCGTCGCTCACGATTGAGCCGCTTTCCGCTGTTTGATAATTCTAGTATAGAACAAATATTCGATTTGAACAAGGTGTGATTTGGACTGCGCTACGGTTGCAAATCTCGCTACAATCAACACCGTGACGCACAACGATGGGAAGGATTTTGAACATGCTTCGGCGATTGATTCTGTATTTTTCCACCGCCGGCTGGGCGCGGCGCATCGTGACCGGATGGGGCGTGGCGCGGCGGGTGGCGCGGCGCTTCGTGGCGGGCGAAACGCTGGACGAAGCGGTGAGCGCGGCGAAGGTGTTGAACGACCGCAAACTGGCGGTGACGCTGGATTATCTGGGCGAGAGTGTCCATGCCGCCGGGGATACAGTGGAGGTTGTGGACACCTACTGCGCCATGCTGGACAGAATCGCCGCCGAGAAGTTGAGCGCCAGCGTATCGCTCAAGCTCACGCACCTCGGTTTGGACATCGCCGAAGACCTGTGCGTGACCAACCTGCGCCGAATTTTGACTCGTGCCAAAGAACGCGGCGTGAAGGTCACGATTGATATGGAGAACACGCCCTATACCGATACCACGTTGCGGATTTACCGCACCCTGCGCGATGAGTACGGCTTTGACAATGTGGGGACGGTCATTCAGGCTTATCTGCGGCGCAGCGAGGCCGATCTGCGCGAGTTGGGCGCGGAGGGCGCACATATTCGCCTGTGCAAAGGCGCGTATCTGGAAGCGGCGGATGTGGCCTTCCCGGAAAAATCCGATGTGGATGCCAATTACGTCAAGCTGACGGCGCAATATTTGCAGACCCCCGGTTATCTGTGCATCGCAACCCATGACGAGGCCATGATTCAGGCCGCCGAGAAGTCCATCCGTTCCATCGGCGCGGACAAATCGCGCTACGAGTTCCAGATGTTGTACGGCATTCGTCCGTCACGGCAGGATGAACTGGCGGCGGCAGGCTATGTGGTGCGGGTGTATGTGCCGTTTGGCGTGGCGTGGTATCCGTATTTCATGCGGCGGCTGGCGGAACGTCCCGCGAACCTGTGGTTCTTCGCACGTGGGCTGTTCAGCAAATAACCGAATCTACCCCTTAACAGTTTTCCGTAGGGACACGGCGTGAGTCATATCCCTACGGAAACGCGGTGGCCTCACCGTGCCATAAGTTCCGAGATGGCCGCCCACCATGCGCTCAGGCCGTACAGGATGAGCACCACGCCGCTGCCAATCGAGATGATTTTGAGCGCACGCGGCGGGATGCGGGTGCGGATGGCGCTTAACAGCAGCGACAGGAACATTGCCCACGACAGGATTCCCCCCAGCATGACCAGCAGCGCCAGCAGCCCCACGCTGCTGATGGGCGGCCAGTCGGTGTGCCACAGGCTGAAGAAGTTGCCAGCCAGCGCAATCCAACTGAGGATGGTCAGCGGGTTGAACAGGGTGATGAACAGGCCAGCGCGGAAGTTGCGCCAGTGGGTGCTGGTGGTGGTGCGGGAAGTCAGTGCGTCCATATCCACATGCGTTTGAGTCGCATCCCAGCCCATCTTGAGCAGCCATGCGCCGCCCAGAATCCACAGGCCGATGCGGAAGGCGAGACTTTCGCTAAAGAGCGCCGACACGCCAAAGTACACCAGCAGAGCATAGAATGTATCCGACAGCATAGACCCCGCGAAGAAACTCAACGCATGGCGTAATCCACCCGTGATCGCCCGCTGGCTGCCGCCAATGATGACCGGCCCCGGCGGAATAGCCACAGCGATACCTATCGAAAACGCAGTCACAAGCATTCCGAACACACTACACACTCCTTCATGACAACCTGTGAAAAATAAAAAACCCGGTGTTCCTGTTGTGTGGAACACCGGGCCGCAGTGATCTGTGGGAAGTCGGGCGCTAGACCGTCATCAACGGCCACCCGAAACCCGCAGCGGGGCCGGTGTTGACCGGATTAGTATTGAGATCGTGGGTGAAACGGATTTGTGCGCTCATAGTAGGCAGCATAACGGGGATGAAATGGTTTGTCAAGCCAAAAAACACCCGCCTAACACGCTGTGGCGTTCGATGTATACTGAAAGGCGGACGGCGTATCAGGCGGTGGTGAGGCATGATCGAACCGCAAGATTGGCGAAGCCTGTGGGACGAACTCTACACCGGGGATGCTGAGCGCGGCGCAGAAGCCGAGCGCGAACGGTTGCGCCAGCGTGCCCGCCAGTATGCCGAACCGCTGCCGGATGCAGACCCTGCGGTTCATACGCTGCGCCCCGTCCTGTGCTTCGAGTTGGGCGTGGAGTGCTATGCGGTGGATGTGGGGCTGGTGTACGGCGTGCGCGACAGCCTGCATCTGGTACGCATCCCCGGCGCGCCCGCTTATTACCCCGGCGTGATGAACGTGCGCGGGCAGATCATCACCGTCCTCGATCTGCGCCGCTTCTTCAACCTGAATCCGATTCTAGATGGCCCACCGGCTGCCGAGGCGCTGCTGGTACGCGCTGGTCGCCTGTCGCTCGCGCTGCTGGCGCAGACTGTGCTGGGCGTGCAGGAACTGCCTGCCGGAAGTGTGCGTCCGGCGGAGAATTTGCCGTATGTACACGGGATTACGCCGGAACGCCTGATCGTCCTCAATTTGCCGCTGCTGTGCGAAGATGACCGCTTGTTTGTGGGAGGAAAGACATGAGCCGTATGGATGACGATCATTCGTCCGCGCCTTCGATGATGACGCGCATGGCTGAATCCGGCACAACGCCGATGGTGCTATCCTCGGCTGTGGCGGCGGCAGTTCCGGTACTGCTGATGGGCTTGAGCGCCGAATGGAACACGGTGGTGATCGTATGGGTGCTGGGGGCGCTGCTGCTCGGTTGGCTGTTCGGCCTGCTTATCCACCGCCTCACCCGCCCGCGCTTTGACCGTGTGCTGGATGAATATGTGCGCGTGCTGGATGATGTGGTGCGCGGCGATCTGCGGCAGCGGCTGGCGGATGACCGGATGGTCGGGCGCAGCCACGAAGAACGGATGCTGGCGCGGTTGGGCGTATCGGTCAACCGGATGCTCGATCAATTGCAGCACATGACCAGCGAGATCAACACTGCCATTCAGCGCGTGGAGGAATACACCCACGAAATTCTGGAGGCATCGGCTCATCAGAGTGTGATGGCGAACGAGCAGGATATGGTGGTGACGGAGACGACTGCCACCGTCAATGAGGTTCGCGCCACTGTCACCGAGACGGCAGAACGCGCTCAGAGCGTGGCGGAAACCGCGCAGGTATCGGTAGATATTGCCCGCATTGGCACGGATGCGGTGGAGCAGACCGTTTCCGGTATGGATATGATTCGCCGCCGCGTGGAGGATATTGCCGATAACATCCTCGTCCTTTCCGAACATACGCAGCAAATCGGGGAGATTATCGCGGCAGTCAACCACTTAGCCGATCAGTCGCGCATGCTGGCGCTGAATGCTTCTGTCGAGGCGGCGCGGGCGGGCGAGGAGGGCAAAGGCTTCGCCGTCGTCGCGCTGGAAGTACGGCATTTGGCCGACCAGAACCGCGAGGCCACTGTGCAGGTGCGCGAAATTCTGGGCGAGATTCAGCGGGCGACCAACGCCGCCGTTATGGTGACGGAAGAAGGCAGCAAGGGCGTAGATCACGGGCAAACGCTGGTCAACCGCGCTGGCGACTCGATCCGTGATCTGTCGCACGCCATCGAAGAAGCGGCGATGGCGGCTATGCAGATCGCTGCCAGCACCCGTCAGCAAACGATTGGCATGGATCAACTGACACAGGCCATGCGGACAATCAAGAATGCCTCCACAGAAACGCTGGATTCGACCACGCGGGTGAAGAACAGCGTGCAGAATTTGCAGGAAGTGACCCGTCGGGTGAGCGCCGTGCTGTCCGGGCTGAAGTTATGAGCGATTCCGATCTGCTGAATATTTTCTGGGTGGAGGTGGGCGATCATCTAGGCACCCTGAACAGTGGTTTGTTGACGATTGAGGCGCAGACCGACCACGACAACGCCGACCTGCTGCGCGAACTGAATCGCGCCGCGCATAGCTTGAAAGGGGCAGCGCGGGCGGTGGGCATGACGCTGATCGAAAAGCTGGCGCACGCCCTCGAAGACCTGTTTGATCTGGCGATGCAGCGCCGCCTGACGCTCACTTCTGACCGCTGCGACCTGATCTATGACGCGCTGGACTGCATCCAGAACGCGATGGACGGACAGGAAACGCCCACCGAAACGCTGGCGCTGGTTTTCGCCCGTCTGGAACAGGTGGCGCTTGCACCGTCGCTCCCGCTGGCCGCCGCGCCTGTGCCGGAAGCCAAACCCGCTACTCACGCCATCGCGGTGCAACCGGAGGAGGGTGCGGTGTTGGCGCGTCCGCAGGATGATGCGGTGCGCGTGTCGTCCGCCCGCCTTGATCGGCTGATGGGCGAGGTGAGCGAATTGCTGGTGACGCGCATGCACGGCGAAGAACGCCTGCGCGATCTGCACCGCCTTCAGCAGATGCACCACCGCTGGCAGCGCGAATGGCGCAGCGTTCGCTCCGCTTATATCCGGTTGGCACGCTGGGTGCAAAACCGCCCGCAGGATGCTCCCGAAGAAATCTTAGACCTGTTCAAGTTCCTCGAAGCCAACCAGCGTTACATGCTGGATGAAAACCGCGAACTGAACCGCCTGCGCCGCGAACTCGATCAGTTTCATACCCAATTGGGTTTGCTGACCGATCAGGTGCAGGAGGATGTCAGCGGGATGCGGCTCGTGCCGTTTGAGACGGTCACGCCCGTTTTCCTGCGCCTGACCCGTGATCTGGGGCGCGACACGGGGAAACAGGTGCAGTTGGATGTGATCGGCGCGGCGTTGGAGATGGATAAGACCGTCCTCGACACGCTCACCGAACCACTGATGCACCTCATTCGCAACGCGGTAGATCACGGCATTGAATCGGTAGAAGAACGGGCGCGGGCTGGCAAGCCCCCCGCCGGACGCATTCGCCTCATCCTCGAACAGCGCAGCAAGGAGATTGTCATCACGCTGGCGGATGATGGGCGCGGGTTGGACGCTGACCGGATTGCCCGTGCCGCCCGCAAGTCCGGCGTGATCGTCAATACGCAGGAGGCTGCGGCGCTGAGCGTGGACGATGTGAACAACCTGATCTTCCTGCCGGGGTTGAGTACCCGTGACAGCGTGAGCAGCCTGAGTGGTCGCGGTATGGGCATGGATATCGTGCGTGCCCGTGTAGAAAGCCTGCGCGGGCGGGTGGGTGTGCAGAGCGTCCCCGGCAGAGGCTCGACCTTCACATTGCGGATTCCGTCCTCGCTCACGCGCCTGAGTTGTGTGCTGCTGCGGGCGGGCGGGCAGGATTTCGCCGTCCCGTCAGCTTCGGTGGCGCGAATGCTGATTTTGCCCCGCGCCGAATTGTTTATGGCGGAAGGGCGCTTGTTCTTCCTGTACAACGATCACCCGATTCCAGTGATCGGGTTGGCGGCGCTTCTCGGCATGACAGCCGATTCACCCACAGACCCGGAGTATCTGCCGCTGCTGGTGCTGGCTGCCGAAGATTATGCGGTGGCTTTCGAGGTGGAGGCGCTGTTCAGCGAAGAAGAACTGGTGCTGAAACCGTTGGGGGCTGAAATCGCCAATTTGCCGTTCCTCTCCGGTGCGGCTTTGATGGGCGGCGGTGACATCTTGATCGTCCTCGACCCGAACGAACTCATCCGCGAATCGGCGAACGAGTCGCAGCCCGTTCCGTCCGTCCCTCCGGCGCTGGCAGCACAGCCTGCGCCGCCGTCTGCGCTGGAGCCAGAGCAGCACCGCTTGCGAGTGCTGGTGGTGGATGACTCCATCACCACGCGCACGCTGGAAAAGCACATCTTGGAACGCGCCGGATTCGAGGTGCTGATTGCGGTGGATGGTGAGCAGGGCTGGGAACGGTTGATCAATACCGTTGTGGATGTGGTGATTACGGATGTGGAGATGCCGCGCCTGAACGGGATAGACCTCACGCGCCGCATCCGTAGCGCACCCAAATATGCGCGGATGCCGGTGGTGCTGCTCACGTCACTGGATAAGCCCGATCAGCGCGAGTCCGGCCTGAAAGCGGGTGCGGATGCGTATCTGGTCAAGTCGCATTTTAATCAAGAGGAACTGTTGCGCGTTATAAATGCTGTTCGATGAAACTATTCAGGGTGAATGAAAAGGTTTTTAGCAGGCTTGTCCCTCTAGAAATGTACATTTAAGGATTGATTGTAGAAAACCTGTAGAATGCATTGCACACATCGTCTATAATAGAAAGAAAGGAGTGTGGGTGGCTTCTCAAATTCGGTTGTTTGTTAAGCTAACCCATCATCATGCCTAAAGATGTATTGCTGGTTGAGGATAGTTTGACGCAAGCTGCACAGATCAAGGCCACGCTGGAAGG
>CAIVEA010000044.1 GCA_903904765.1 uncultured Chloroflexota bacterium | reverse complement strand
TTCAGCGAGGTTGTTGCTGACGTGTGCGCCGGTTGTCCGGTTCGGGCGCATTTCAAGCAGATGGACTTGAAAACCCCGTTCGGCAAGCTGCCACGCTGCTTCGCTGCCTGCCAGACCACCGCCCACTACCTGTACTGTTTCCGTCATTCGTCCGCCTGTGTATGACTTGTTTCCCGTATGATAGTGGAGTGACGGGTTCAAATCAACCGTTTCGCCCGATCTTGATAAGAGCGAATTTTGGCGGCTACTTCAGCGTTGGCAGGAGCGATTTGTAGCGCCTGTTCGTAAGCTGCGATGGCCTGCGGATATTCGCCGAGCGCGAAGTAGGCGCTCCCCATGACATCATAGGGGCGGTAATCGTCTAAGCCTTGCTGTTCGGCAGCGGCTTTTATGAGCATGTGCTCGATGGTGTTGACGGCATCGCGGTATGCTCGCAGTTGATAGTGGCAGCGGGCGATGCGGTAGTAGAAGTCCAGTTCCCACGGATGATCCGGGTTGAATTGCAGCACCGACTGGAAGGCGTTGATGGCATCTTCGTACTGACCGAGGTTGAAATGGGCATTTCCAAGCATCTCGTGAACCCGCGACCATGTGACATCCAGACCGAGAGGACGCTTGGAAACCTGTACGAACTGCTGGAGGTAGTGAACGATATCTCGATCTCGATTGCCGATCTCGCTCAGAATTTCGCTGTTGGCAAGCAATGCTTCTGACCAACTGCTCGTCCCGTTGGGTGCTCCTTGAAGGGCAGTTTCTGCGGCGTTGAGCGCGACGGCGTACTGCTGCATCGCACGTAATACCCGACTGCGGAGTAATTGAACCTGCACCAACCACTGCGGGTTTTCGGCGGCGGGGTAGGTATCCAGCGCACGGTTGAGGAAGGATAAGGCATGGGGCAGGTTGCGCTGTTCGTAGTAGGCGATGAAACCGATTCGCTCGTAGCAGTAGGCGGTGACGGAGGCAATATGGGTGGGTGTGTAGAGTGCTTTCTGGAAGGACTCTAGCGCGGCATGGATTTCGTTGGCGCTGAGGTGGATTCGCCCTAGCTGGTAGAATGCCCAGCCTTGATTGGCGTATTCGTCCCCGGATTGCAGAAGCTGGTTGTAGATTTCACGCGCCCGCTGCAAATCACCACGATCTGCAAATCCTAGACTGGCCAGCTCAAACCGCGCTAAGTGACAATCGGCGCGGAGTTCTTGAATTTCTACCTGCGAAAGTGCTGTTTCGTCGAGGGCATTGAGATCGTCAAGGGCATCTTCGACGCGCCCACTCATGAGGCGGATTTTGGCACGACGCAGGAGTAGTTCAGATCGTTCTTTGGGGGAAAGGTCATTTCGGAGGAGTTTGGCGACCTGCACTTCGGCTTTTTTGATGTCACCCTGTGCAATGAGAACATCTAGCCCGGATAGCGTTTCGCTCATAATATCCTGAAGTGGCTTATGGATAATCTACGGGCATTATAACCCAGCCTGAATCAAAACCGCGTGGTGAAAACCGACGCGGTTCTGACGATTTGGCATATCCGGCGAGATGTTAGGGTTTTGCGCCTAGAATGATGGTGGCATTCTGACCACCGAGACCAAAACTGTTGGACAGGATGTACTTCAGCCCCTTCATTTCGCGGGCTTTATTCGGCACATAGTCCAGATCACATTCCGGGTCGGGGGTTTCGTAGTTGATGGTGGGATGGATGATCTGTTCGAACAGGCTCATGGCGCAGGCGATAATTTCCAGCGCGCCCGAACCCGCCAGTGCATGACCGAGCATACTCTTGCTGGAGCTAATCGGGATGTTGTATGCCTGTTCGCCAAAAATGTACTTGATGGCGTTGGTTTCCATCGCGTCGTTGGCTTTGGTGGATGTGCCATGCGCGTTGATGTA
>CAIVEA010000043.1 GCA_903904765.1 uncultured Chloroflexota bacterium | reverse complement strand
TACACAGCAAGAGGGTCGCTTCTTCATCAACCGCGATTATTATCTGGCTTCAGTAAGGCTTAATTTTCATGAGGCAGTGGCACTATTTCTCTCTGCGCGGACGTATGCGCGTAGTGCCGAACAGCAAAACCCGTATTTGATCGCTGCTCTGACCAAGTTGAGCGCGTCATTACCGGAGCCGCTGTCGGGGCATGTGGGATACATTGCGGATTGGGCGCGAGGCAACCCGATTGATCGCAATTTTGCGGTGACACTGGAGACGCTGACGCGAGGCTGGGTGGAAGGCCGCAAGATCAAGTTGTGGGGCGGGCTGGGGCATGGTGGCGAAGTGAACGGGCGTGATTTCTCGGTCTATTTCGTAGAGTCCACGACTAGCGGGGCGCTGTATGCCATTGGCTATGACGACTATAGTATGTCTGTGGTCGCGGTGAAGGTGAATGCGATACGGCGTGCGAAACTGCTGGATGCGACGTATGGGATTCCGGCACAATTTGATCGGCGGCCATTTCTGGATAGTATCTGGGGCGTGTTGACAAGCGAAGGAAGTCCGCGTGTACGGGTGGTTCTGGCGTTCGCACCGGAAGTGACTCCGTTGATGCGGGAGCGCCTGTGGCATTCGTCGCAGCAAATCGAAACGCTGAATGATAAACGCTGCACGTTGACGTTGCATGTTTCGGACTGGCATGAGTTAATGCCCTGGATTCGGTCATGGGGAGCGCAGGTCGAGGTGCTAGAACCGACGGCGCTGCGCCATGAGCTGGCAGCTGAGGCGCTCAAACTGGCAACGGTGTACACGGCACTGTCATTCTGACGATTAGCGTTGGTCAATGGCAGTGAAATAAACAAGGCGAGTCATTTGACTCGCCTTGCTGTTTGTGGAGGACAGCCAACTTAGCCAGATGGGGTGGCGGTTGGTTCTTGCGGGAGAATTTCCTGTGTAGGTATCATCTCTTGCGTGGGCGGCGGTTCGGATGCCGCAACTGTCGCATCCATCGGCAAGGGCGGTGTGATGAGGTTTTTCACCGCGTCGAATACTGGACGTGCGCCGTTCGGCCCGATCAGGCTGTAGTAGCACGGTTCGGCGTTCTGGGGTTGAGTCTGACAAGCGTTGAGATTGCTGAGGAACATCGGCCCGATGTAGCCCATTTCTGCGCCGAGTTCAAAGGCGCGGGGAACATAGATGGCCTGCTCGCCCAGCGAGGTGTAGGTGATGAACACTTGTGTTTCGGGCGGTGCGGCGGTGTCCTCGCTGGTTCCCCATCCGAACTTTGTCACCCAGATGGGTGTGGAACCGTCGCCAGCCGCAATCATGATGTTACGGTAGTCGCTGAGGGTGTTGCGGAAGAAGAAGCTGGTGTCTTGATAGTGGGTTGCGACACCGACGGGTGCTTCGCAGCACAGCGAGTCTGGCGGGTTTGCCCAGCCTAGCGGATGTGCGCCTATGGCATCCGACACGCTGGCGAGGCCAACAGCATACAGATCGGTCAAGAACTGGCGGTCATTGACAGCGTTCACGCCATCATTGAAGCCGGTGGGGGACAAACCGGCGCTGACGACAATGGCGTTCGGGTCGGCGGTTTTGATGGCGGTGTAGGCCGTGCTGAGCAGTTGAATGTAGCTGGCTGCGCCGATAGCCTGCGAGGTGCTGTTCCATTCGCGGCGCAGGTTCGGCTCGTTCCAGATTTGGTAAGCCTGCACCTTGCTCGCGTAACGGCTGGCAAGCGCACTAACGAATGTGGCGTACTTATTGAAGTCATCTGAAGGGCCATTTTCGTTGACGCTGGTACGCGCCCATTCGGGGGCAGCGGTGATGGTGAGCATCAGGTTCAGGCCAGCATTGTGAACGGTATCCACTATGTTATCGAGCGTGGCAAAATCAATCTGGCCTTCAACGGGTTCAAAATCACGCCAGTAGATCACCTGTTTGACCCAACTTGTCCCTAAAGATTGGATGGTCTGGGTGATGGCGCTGACATCCTGATCTACCATGAAGGCTTCGATGCCGTAGTCAAAGCCGTAGCCGACTGCGCCACCGTCGGGCTGCGGAACGGGCGGGACGGCTGTGGGTTCGAGGTTCGGCGGAATCTCGACAGTTGGTTCAGTGGTTGGTGGGATTTCAACGGTAGGAACATCTGTCGGTTGTGCGGGTTGCATGACCTGTGCCGGTGTGGGTGTGGCGGCAGGGGGCTGTACCTCGGTGACGGTGGTGGCCTGCGGAACGGGAGCCGCAGCGGCAGAGTCTGGAACTTTGAGTACCTGACCTACGTATATCAAATTAGGGCTGCCCAAGTTGTTGAGACGAGTGAGCGCCGAAACTGTCGTATGGTAGCGTAAGGCGATGCGAATGAGCGTATCGCCACGCTGCACGGTGTAACTGGCGGTGGCAGGTGGAATACTAGTTGGTGGTACTGCGGTGGGCGAGACAGCAGGCACGCCGGGTATACGGAGTTTTTGCCCTGCGTAGATGAGAGATGGGTTGGTGATGCCGTTGGCTTCGGCGAGGGCGCGAACGGTTGTCCCGAAGCGCACTGCAATTCGGAATAGGCTTTCACCGGGGCGAACAGTGTATTGCAGTTCGGTTGTCGCTGGCGTTACCAGTGGCTGCGGAGTGGAATCGGTCTGGGCGGAGACGATACCCGTCATCCCTATTGCACATATCAGCAAAAACATCAATGAGGCAACCGTTTGGCGGCGCATCAGCACAACTCCTTCTCGTGAGTTCCGACCAGTATATTCAATTTGCATTATGACTTGCATCATACATCTTTCGCGCCGTAGCCGCCACTGATGCGAGGGAAGCATGTTATAATAGATTGTAATCGTTCCGGGAGGGTAGCGTGATAAAACGATTATGGGTGCTGCTGTCCGCTGTGATGATTTTACTGGTGACTGTTCAACCCGCGTTGGCGCAGTCCCGTTCGGTGTTCTGGCGCTCGTGGGATGTGCGGATTGACAACATTGATCCGGCACGTAATCGGTTCAATGTTCTGGAAGCGTATGATATTGATTTTACGGGAACGTTTCGCTTTGGCTCGGCGGTCATTCCATCTACGAATCTCGATGGTATCAGTGGAATCAGTGTTTCGCAGGATGGGCAGGCTTTTCGTGAGGGGTGTTCGCAAAGTCCCGGCACATATTGCGTGAGCAGCGATAGCGATGGGACATCCATCACCTATTATTTCTTGTCCCCGATCACAGATGGAAGCGCCCGTTTTGAGATTCGCTATACCGTTTCGGGGGCGTTGCGAGTGTATGAGGGAGGCGATCAATTATGGTGGATTGCCGTCCCTTCTGAACACTATGGTTTCCCGATAGGTTCTAGCACGATCACAGTTGTGCTTCCGGCGGGATTTGCACCCCGCGAAGGCGTTGATCCAGTGGAAACGTATGGCGCTGCTGCTGAGGTGGCGATACGCGGCACGACGGTGAAGGCTACGGCGACGCAGCAACTGCGTGGAGATGATTCGTTCGAGATTCGGGTACAGTATCCGCATAACCCGGCGGCGTTGAAGGCCAGATGGCAAGATGCGTTCGACGAGCGACGCGCTTTTGAGGAAACCACCAAACCACTGATTGATGCGGCTCTGGTGGCGCTGGGGTTGCTGATTTCTATCGGTGGCGTGCTAGGTGTTTATGCGCTGTGGTATACGCGGGGACGCGATCCGAAAATCGGCCCGGTACCCACGTTCCTGACTGATCCACCGTCAGTGCTGCCGCCTGCGCTGGTGGGGACACTACTGGATGAACAAGCGGATATGCGGGATGTGATTTCGACACTGGTTGATCTGGCGAGGCGGGGATATGTGGTGATGGAGGAGACGCGCACGCAAGCGGTATCATGGTTGGGGCCGAGCAGTCATTTCAGTTTCAAGCGTACCGATAAGTCGTTGATGGATTTGAAGCCGTTCGAGAAGCACCTGATGGAAGCTGTATTTCCGTTAGGGGCGATGGAACGCACGCTCGATTCGATGAGGAATAGCTTCTACCTGAAAATTCCCATCCTTCAGCGCGATCTATATGATGCAATGGTGACGGAATCCCTATTCACAACTAGCCCTGAAAAGACGCGCTCATTCTATGTGCGTATCGGATTAGTACTGCTCGGGTTGGCTCTGCTCTCAGGTTTCCTGACCAGCGATCTGGCAGATAGTGTGTCGCAATCTATTTTGTGCCTGCCTTTTTCGCTGGGATTTGTGGGGTTTGTGATGTTCTTCGCGGGTGGGGCGATGCCCGCCAAGACGCGCAAGGGGGCGGAAGAAGCAGCAAAATGGAGAGCATTCCGCGAATACTTGCAGAATCTCGAAAAGTACGGGGATGTGAGTGCGGCGGCGGAACATTTCGATACGTATCTGGCTTATGCGGTTGCATTCGATATTGATCGTTCGTGGGTGCAGCGGTTCAGTCGTATTGCTACAGTGCCGATTCCGTCGTGGTATTACCCGACTTATATGGGCAGACACTGGCACGGGGGCTATAGACCCGGTACGTCTGTTCCTTCGTACATGGGCGATGGAGGTGCGGGATTGCCGGGGCCGCTGGCACATGCGGGCGGTGGGGGGCTGAATGATGTTTCGCGTGGGATTGGTGGCGGCCTTGAGAACATCTCCAGCGGTCTGACTCACTTTTTCAACTCGGCAGGAAGTGTGATGAGCAGTGTGCCATCTTCAAAGTCCGGCAGCGGCGGACGAGGGTTTAGCGGCGGTGGCAGCCGGGGCGGTGGTGGCAGCGGTGGCGGTAGCCGGGGATTTGGATAGGGTAACCAGAACGGGTTTAAGGAGAGGCAGCCGATGAATACTGGAAGGTTGATAGGTGTCATCCTGATTGTGATCGGTTTTGCTGTAGCCGTGATCGCTGGCCTATGGCTGGCGTTGCAGGCTTCCAGTCAGCAATTGACCGGTGGCGGGGCGCTGGTGGGGGCGGGGATTGCTTTTATTCCGGTGGCGCTGCTGGTCGGGTTTGGCATTTATCTGTATGTCAAAGGTGGGCAGGAATCAGAGGAAGAAAGCAGTATGCAGCAGCAGCGGCAACTGCTGGATATTGTACGTAGTCGGGGAGAAGTGCCGGTGGCTGATCTGGCACTGGAGATGAAGATCAGCGTGGATAGAGTGCGAAACCTGATTCACCAGCTGGTAGGCCTGCAAGTGTTCAGCGGCTATGTGAACTGGGATAAGGGTATCATCTATTCCTCGGACGCAAAGCAACTGCGTGAGTTGGATAAATGCCGGAATTGTGGTGGCGAGATCAAACTGGTTGGTAAGGGTGTGTTGAATTGCAAATTCTGCGGGACGGAATACTACTTGCCGTAGCGTGCCGAATGCTTGCGATAAACTCTGGTTAGCCGATAAGGAGACAAGATGTCTGATCTATTTGAGCGTATCATGGGGCAGAAGGGTACTCTTGAGAACTGG
>CAIVEA010000042.1 GCA_903904765.1 uncultured Chloroflexota bacterium | reverse complement strand
GGGTGGTCGTCATTCAACTGTTGAATACGCTGTTGTTGATGATCTGGATTCCCTCTGCCGCGTTTCAGGGCGTGGATCGGGCATTGGAGGAAGCAGGGCTGGATGTGGGTGCTTCTCCATTGCAGGTGTTTATGAGGATCACCCTACCCATGGTGTTTCCTGCGCTTTTCGCCGCGCTGTTGCTCACATTCGTGAATACATTCTACGAAACCTATGGTGCACTGTTGATCGGTGCGCCGAATGTGCTGACTATCCCTGTCATCATGTTCCCTCTCATTAACAATCAACCCATTCCCCAATTTGGCGCTATTCTGTCGCTGGTACTGTTTGCGCCTTCAGTTGTCCTGTTACTTTTCGCCAATCGGCTTCTGCGCGGTGGTTATCTCACAGCTGGTTTTGGAGTATAACGACATGTCCTCACTTTCTTTACATCAGATTCGCAAGCAGTTTGGAGATGTCGTTGCTGTTCATGAAATGAATCTCCACGTCAATCACGGTGAGTTCCTGTGTATTTTGGGACCGTCAGGATGTGGCAAGTCCACTGCTTTGCGGATGATCGCTGGCTTTGAAGAACCGACCGCAGGTGATATTCGTATTGATGATCGTTCAATAGGGATGTTGCCTCCCAATAAACGACCAACTGCGATGGTGTTCCAGAAATATACCTTGTGGCCGCACATGCGCGTCTACGAAAACATCGCCTTTGGTTTACGACTGCACGGCTTCTAGCGCAAGGATATTGATGAAAAGGTCAATGGGGCGCTGGAATTGGTGGGATTGCCCGCTTATGGCAAACGGTTTCCGTCCCAGCTTTCTGGTGGTGAACAGCAGCGTATTGCGCTGGCGCGTGCGTTGGTCTTGCAGCCCAAAATCCTTCTGTTAGATGAACCGTTCAGCAACCTTGATGCATTGCTGCGCGTGCGTTTGCGCGAAGAACTTCGTCGCATTCAGCGGCAGGTGAACATAACGGCGATTTTTGTCACCCACGATCAGGAAGAAGCCCTCAGCCTTGCTGATCGAATTGCTGTGATGAACAAAGGCCGTATTGAACAGTTAGATCATCCCAGCCGCATCTATGAACAACCACAGACCTTGTTCGTGGCTGATTTCATTGGGGTGATGAATCTGTTGCAGGTTCATCAAAATGGTAGTGAGATCATTGCGGGTTCATACCGGATGGATGTGCCTTTGGGTACCGAATATTCCGGTGATATAACTCTCGCGGTGCGCCCTGAAGATTTAGCCGTCGCGTCATCGGGTACTGACGGTGCATGGAATGGCCAAGTCGAACATGTCATTGACCTCGGTCATTACCGCAAAGTATTGGTTCGGACGGAACACTTCGGAGTGCTAAAGGTTTATCTTTCCAAAGCAGTTGATGTGCGCGAGGCGACCACTCTTGCGCTACAACCCACTCGGTATACCATTTTCCGTGACCACCAAACGCCGATTGAAGTTCGTGCCGATTCTGTGCCACAGCTTTCACTGCAAGGGATGTCCTAACATGGTACGTCTGGGTGTTTCTATTTCGCGCACAGCGGCCTCGTTGGCTGCTCAAGGCCGACTAAACGTAGATTATATTGTGTGGTATGGACAACAGGGCATGCAACATCTCGAAGCAGTGCTGCCCCATAAGCCCGTGCTTCTGCATGATCTGTCTGATTCTTTCTGGTTGAACTATAGTAATCCATTCGACGAGACAATCATGGCGACCACGCGCACAATTCTGGATCGTATTCAGTGTT
>CAIVEA010000041.1 GCA_903904765.1 uncultured Chloroflexota bacterium | reverse complement strand
TGGGACTTCCAATTGCGGCGCAGGGTTTCGACCAGAATCACGCCGTTCATCGGGCAGCCTCCTTTGCAGATGTGCCGCTATAGTAGGTCAAAAAGACTTCCTCCAGCGTGGGTTCTTCCGTCACCATCTCGGTCACGTAGTAGGGGGCGAGGGCGCGTAGCAGCGGATCGAAGTCCCCGGCCAACCGCAACCGCAGCCCATCCGGCAGCGTCTGCACTTCGCTCACACCGGCCACCTGCGCCAGCGCCGCCGCCGGAAGCACCTCACGGCAGCGCAGCGTCACCCATTGAAAATCGGCATGTACCAGCGTCGCCACCGTTTCGACGGCCTTCAGTTCGCCGCCGCGCAGGATGCCCACGCGGTCACAAATGGCCTGCACCTCGCTCAACACATGCGACGATAGGAAGACCGTCCGCCCTTCGGCTTTGACATCCAGCATCAATTCGTTGAAGGTTTGCTGCATCAACGGGTCGAGTCCGCCTGTCGGTTCGTCCATGATGAGCAGGTCGGGGCGGCTCATCAGCGCCAGCACCAACCCCAGTTTGCGCCGGTTGCCCGACGAATAGGCGCGGATTTTCAGCCCGGTATCCAACTGCAAGCGGTCTACCAGCTGCCGCACATAGGCCGCGTCCACGCCGCCGCGCAGCCTGCCCACATAGTCCAGCACCTGCTGTCCGGTATACCCTTTCCACAGGTTCAGTTCCCCCGGCAGAAAACCAATGCGGCGGTGCAGCGCCACGCTGTTCACCCGCGCATCCTGCCCAAACAGCAGCGCCCGCCCCGTATCCGGGCGAATCAGGTCGAGCAGCAGCCGGATGGTGGTGGTTTTGCCCGCGCCATTCGGCCCTAGATAGCCGAAGATTTCGCCAGCCTGCACGTTCAGGTTCAGCCCTTTGAGCGCATAGATGGATTCGCTGCGGGAACGCTGATAGGTCTTGCTCAACTGCTCAATCTGGATGACAGCGGTGTTCGGGGTCAAGTGCCACCTCCTCCAGCCTACACATACAGTCTGTGACTCTTATTATACGCCCGACAGGGGGCGGCGGCGCTTGGGATAGGTCACAAACCTCACCCCTCAAACATATCCTTCATGAAGGACTGCGGGCTGCTCTCGTCCTTCACACGCTCGGCTTGCTTGAAGGTGGCCTGCGACAGCGGCATATTCACGCCCGCCCCGCGCAGCAGGTCGGCAATCGTCAGGATTTGCACCTTCGGGAAGTCTCGCCCCCACCCCGGCGAATGATAGAATCCGGCGCTGACCGCTTCTGTCAGCATGTCGCGGCTGGGGTCTTCGAGGGTGACGAAAATACCCATCGCGGCGTTCTCGCGTTCCAGCGTGCCTTTCAGATCGCGCACATCCCCGCTTTTCACATGCCCGCTTTTGACCTGCACCAGCGCCCGCTTGGGCTTGCCCGTCCGGTCATCAATGAAGGTAATCACGCCGTCAATGCCCTTGTCGCTGCCCTTCTTGCCGCTGCGCCCGCCCGCCTCCCCGCCCAGAGGCCGCGCCCGCACCAGCGACAGCGCCCACCACTGGAACTGGTAGCGGTCATCCTGCGCCA
>CAIVEA010000040.1 GCA_903904765.1 uncultured Chloroflexota bacterium | reverse complement strand
CGCGTGCTGACCGACACGCCGGACGAAATTGCCGTTGCGTTCAGCGTGGAAACAAAGGCCACCACTTTCCGCTTAGAGCGCGTGATGCGGTTGCGACGTGGCGAAACCCGCCTGATTCTGGACGAGACCGTGACCAACATTGGCAACGCCGAACAGCATTTCGTGTGGGGGCATCACTGCGTCGTGGGCGGAACGTGGTTTGAGGCGGGCAATCGGCTCGACTTAGGGGCGCAGACCATCATCACTATTCCGGTGGCTTACGAAGCGGAAACAGCGCGGTTAGCCCCCGATCAGCGCGAGACGTACCCGCTGGCGCGGTTGAGCGAGGCGCGGGGTGGCGGTACGGTTGATCTGCGCGAGATTCCGGGGCCGGAAGTACATAGTCATGATGATGTGTACCTGACCGATCTGCGGGAAGGCTATGCCGCCATCACCAATCCGCGCATGAAACTGCGCTTCAGCCTGCACTGGGATGCTGCCATTTTCAAATGGATTATTAGCTGGCAACCGTATGGCGGCGCGGAAGCGTTGCCCTTCAAAGGGATGCCCTACGCGGTGGGAATCGAACCTTGGATTAGCAATAAGGCGTTGGGCGAAGCTGCGGCGGCGGGTGAAGCCATGAGTCTCGCTCCGGGCGCATCGTTTAGCACTACGCTCGAAGCGCGGGTGACAGTCAACGTGTAGTCAATGCCGGATACAAGGTGACAAGGATGCGAACATGGGACTATTAGACGGACAAACTGCGATTGTGACGGGCGCAGGGCAGGGGTTAGGACGGGCGATTGCGCTGGAGTTTGCGGCAGAAGGCGCATCGGTGGCGCTGCTGGAACGCAACCCCGACACGGCGCGGCAGGTGCAGCAGGAGATCGAAGCGGCAGGAGGCAGTGCCTGCGCTTTTGCGCTGGACATTACCGATTATGAGGCTTACGCGCAGGTCGTCCGCGACGTGATCGGCTGGCGCGGGCAGATTGACGTGCTGGTGAACAATGCCGCCATCGCGCTCTACGGCACCATTCTAAACGACACGCTGGAAAATTGGCGCAAGCAGATCACCGTGAATCTGGAAGCCGTGTATATGGGGTCGAAGCTGGTCGCGCCGCACATGGTTGAACGCGAGTACGGGCGCATCATCAGCATTGCCTCGATACAGGGGTTTGCGTCCAGCGGGGACGCGGGGGCGTACAATGCGGCGAAGGGCGGCATCATCGCCTACACCAAGTCTATGGCGGTGGAGTTGGGGCGCTACAACATTCTGGTGAACGCCGTCGCTCCCGGTTTCATGCGTACACCCATGTCCTTCATTGATGGCGTGGACGAAACCACCACGCCGGATTTTGTGGAGTGGTACGTCAAGCGCGGCAAAGTGCCGCTGCGCCGCACCGGACTGCCGGAAGATGTGTCTGGCACGGTGGTATTTCTGGCATCCCGTTACTGCCGTTACATGACCGGGCAATTGCTGGTCGTAGACGGTGGCCTGATGAGTACATTCTAGCGACTGGGGGATAGCAGCATGAGCGATCAATCTCCGCATCCGATCAGCACCTTGTCGGTTCTCGCGCCGGGGCTGGATCATCCCGAAGGGGTGGCATGGGGGCCGGATGGCAAGGTTTACGCAGGCGGCGAAGCGGGACAGGTCTACCGGATTGATTTGAGCAGTGGACAACCGGAAACGTTCGCCAACAGCGGCGGTTTTGTGCTGGGAATGGCGCACGACGCGGCGGGGAATGTCTACGCCTGCGATCAGGGGCGGCGCGAGGTGATTCGTGTCACGCCAGCCGGCGGGGTGACGCGCTACGCGGGCAGCACCGCCGATCAGGAGATGCGCGTCCCCAACTATCCTGTGTTCGATGCAGCAGGCAATCTGTACGTCTCGGACAGCGGCGAATGGGGCAAGCGTGACGGCTTCATCTGGAAGGTCACCCCCGGTGGCGCGGGGACGGTCTGGGATCGGCAGGCGAACGGCTTCACCAACGGCATGTGCCTGTCGCCGGATGGTCAATGGCTGTACGTGGTCGAATCGTGTCCGCCGCTGATCTCCCGCGTCGCCATACGCCCCGATGGGACGGCGGGCAACCGCGAGGTGGTGGTGGAACTGCCACGCAACGTGCCAGACGGCGTGGCATTCGACCAGCAGGGGCGGCTGTACATCTCGCTCTACAATCCCAACATCATTTACATTTTCGACAAGGGCGAACTGACCACGCTCTATGACGATTGGGAGCAGTTGATACTGGTCGCGCCCACCAATATCGCCTTTGGCGGCGCAGACCGGAAGACCCTGCTGATTGCCAACCTGTGCGGCTGGAATCTGGCAACGGCAGCGGTGGATGTCCCCGGCATTCCGGTGCAGTACCCCACGCTGAGCTAAGTTACCGCAGGCGATGGTATCTATAGAGGCAAATCGGCGGTGTGTCGTTCGCGTCCACCGCGACTGATTAGACTGAATAGCGTAGCCGGGAAAACAAGGATGTATCCGGGTGTGAGGGAATTCCCGGATACATCTTGGGAAAGATAGAACGGTGTGCCTGCTGACGAATTTAGCCTTCGCTGATTTTTTTTGTTACCGATTTTACACAGGCTATGCATCATGTTTCAGAACGATGGTTTCCCAGTCGCCGACATTCGGTATGACGACATACGCCTGATTGCCATCGGTTTCGATACGAAGCTCCTGTTGCTGTGGAACGCGCCACGCCTGCTGGATACCTGACGGAATGGAGAGATGTACCATGCCGAGTGCTGCTGGTTCTTCGATGGTTTCTGATGTGCGTTGATTGCTAAAGTATATGTTGCGCTGCGGATTGCCTGTCACCAGATGGATCACCCAGTCTGCTCCTATCCGGTTCACAACCAGTTCCGTATTGAGCAATCCCTTCAGGCCGAAAGGTGGTTTTTCTCCCGCAGCCCACTCGATCATATTGGTCAGGATATGCCGGTAAGGGGGATGACCGAGCAGGGTGTAGTTATTTTCTGGCAATCCAGCACAATAGATGACACGACCCTTGCCAAATTGCCGGTAGATGATGATCGGTTCGCCCGTATCTGAACCGGGGGGCGGTTTGTTGTTATGATAGTAGAGTTCGCCGCTGGTTTCGATGAGCGCGTCGCGTCGGGTGGCCGCCACCTGTACATCGGGTGCATTTACCGTGATTTGCCACATCGGGGTGTAATGGGGGAGTGGGCGATCTGGTAGTCCGGGACTGATCGGGCTGGGATGAAACTGAAAGAAGGGGAACGAGGAATTTCCACGACCTTCGATGTTTGCCCCGATCACATCGGTCAGTAGTGCTTTTTCGCGTATTTTACCCATCTCGTCGTACAGTGAAGTTCCCCCGGTAATGACCAACCCGCCGCCGTTAGCGACATAGGCACGTAAGGCTTCTGCTTCAGCGGAGGATAAAGGCAGTACATTGGAGAGAATAACCACGCGGTACTGGTCTAAAGTCGCTAGACTGGATGGGCGATCATCCACGAACGCTGTTGGGATGTGCGCTTCGAGTAAGGTTTTGAATGTTCCGAACAGGGATGGCACAAGATCGGAATCGGCTGGATTGCCTTCTAACTGAAAGAAATATCGTGGCTTGTTCGCCCATGGTGGGTTCAGGGTTTCGTTGAGTTCGCGTGCTTTCTGCGAATGATACAGAGCCGCATAACGGAATGGCTCGGCTCCGATCAGCCAAGATTCACGGCGCTCGATCTCGCTGAAGAAATCGCCAATCTGACTGTAGACTTGGGGTTCTAGGCGACCATCTTGATACGGCTCATCATCCACGCAGACAGCACCCCCATTGGCTGCGATACTGAAGGCTTCAAAGCGCATCTGTGCCAGCGGACGCACCGTGAAATCCCAAGTACTTTCAAACCGTCCAGTCAGCACCTCAACCGGGCCGTGATCCATGCCCGTTTGCATGTAGCGGGTTACATAGCTGGGGAACAACAGGCCATGCCATTCGGTATACCCTTCAGAGGAACCGTAGTCGGAGAGGGCTAGATGCTTGAAGGATAACCCCTGACTGGGTGGGACATAGGTTGTGCCGTAAAAGTTGATGGCGTAGGCTGCATCCGGTTTGATGGCTTTCACCACAGCGCGTTTTTCGGCGAGGTAATCGTAGAGATAATCTTGCTGCCAGCGCACCATGTCAATCCAGTCAGGAGAGTCCTGCGTGCGTGGCATCACCTTGCCGGATGCTGCGCTATACAACTGCTGGCAGCGCGGACAGAAACACGGTAAATCACTGAGAATATCCATCCAAATGCCATCGAGATCATAGTTGCTAAACATCTCGGTTAAATGCTGTGTGACCCGTTCACGATAGGGACTGTTCAGACAGAGTCCCGGCCAGCGATTGTAGGAATTGTTGCCATTTGCATCCTGTTTTCTCCAATCGGGATGTTCGCGGGCAGCTTCGGTATCCCACATATTCGAATAGTAGCCGATGACCTTGATGCCATGCTGGTGTGCATGCCGGATCATTTCGCCGAGGAAATCCAGATCGCCCAATCCAGCGTGCTTATGACCGATCTGCGTGTTGTAGTAAAAGTTCCCATACTGGCATTTGGCATAGACCACCGCCGCATTGATACGCGCACGGGAAAAAGCCGCCACAATCGCTGCCGGATCAAAGGCCGTTGCTACATCACGAAGTTCATTAACTTGCCCGCCAGATTGACCGGGGCGTGTCCAATCGGGAAGGTGCATATCGAAAAATACACGGCGTAGATGAGTAGATAACCAGCGTTGGGTCATGAGTCTAACTTTTCAATGATATTTGCTACCTATTGAGCATGGTGATTATGGTCGTTTTTGCAAAACGTTGCCAACCCGCGTCTCGTTGCCCATTTGCTTGACAATTGCAGTGATATAAAGATATACTGTCAACTGTTAACAATTGACAGTGAAATATAACCCTTTGTGGGGCGCTTTCATTCGGTATTGATGCTCAATATTTTCATTCCATACCTTATGATCCCGCTTTTGAAACGCCCCCGCCTTGTTGGTGCTGTCTTTTACTGGACAGCATAACCCTTCATTAATTCGGAGAATGGTTGATTCCCCCTCTTTGGTTGGGTTGTGGGAAGCAATTGTTCATCGTTTCCATCAGTAGTCACGGATCTGCGATCAGGCAGCACCCGACGTTTTGCGCTTAAAGAGAGACAATCGGAATGAGCCAGAATTCCAGCGCCAGCACACGCTTTCGTTTGCCGTCTTTTGCACGCAGGTTGCTCGCTCGACATGAATCGGCCATTCTGATTCCGTTGATTACGCTGCTCGTGTTTTTCTACATCCGTAATCCCGCTATCCTCGCTCCGATCACCATCACCTCGATTTTACGGACGATGGCATTTCCCGGTTTGATCGGCATGGGAATGGTCGTGCTGATGATTACAGGGGAGATTGATCTTTCCACCGCCTCGGTCATGAGCCTGACGGCGGTGTTTGCCGCCAGCCTCATCCGCGATAGCGGAATGCCTGTGTGGCAGGCTTCGATCTGTGCGCTGGGCGTGTCTATCTTGATTGGCCTGCTCAATGCGATTTTGACGGTGCGGGTGGGCGTACATGCCGTTCTAACCACGCTGGGCGTAGGGCTGGCTGTGCGCGGCGCAAGTTATCTGTTCGCCAACGGCCTGCCCATTTACCCGTTGCCGGAAGAAGTGGGCTACTTGGGTACGTTGCGTCCGCTGGGCGTGTCGGTTGTGTTTGTGCTGATGCTCATCATGATGGTGATTGTGCATGTCGTCCTGAACCGGACGACATGGGGCGCGGCGATCTTTGCCACCGGCACGAATAAACTGGCCGCGCAGATTGTGGGTATCAACACTACCCGCGTCAAGACGTTGGCCTTCGTTCTTACGAGTTTTTTGGCGGGCTGTTCCGGCCTGCTGTACATGAGCCAATTGCCTCTGCCTTCGGGCGATCCCATCATCGGCAAGAACCTTGAGTTGGACATCATCGCTGGCGTGATTTTAGGTGGCGTGAGCTTTTTCGGTGGACGCGGGTCTGCCATCGGCACGCTATTCGGTGTGATGCTGATGCAGGTCATTCGCACAGGCATGGTGGTGGCACAGTTTGATCCGTATTGGCAGACCCCGGTGCTTGGCTTATTCATGTTAGCCGCTGCCTCTGTGGATGTCATTCGCCACAGACGTTCCGAACGCTAGGCGCGGATAGCCGCTATTCGCGGTGATGAAAGGAGCAGACCTATTCAACCATAACTACAGGCACACCTATACAGGTCAGTCATTCTGAAAATTTACAAGGAGTTTGTGATGTTTAAGAAATTCTCGTCCCGTCTGTCCATAGTTTTCGCCTTGCTGGTTCTGTTGGTTCTGG
>CAIVEA010000039.1 GCA_903904765.1 uncultured Chloroflexota bacterium | reverse complement strand
TGGTCAGTCGCACCGGGCGCGACCTGCGTCGGGGAGTCCTGCTGGTTCTGCCAGCGGGTGAAGCGCCGCGTGAGCGCCTCACGCATGGATTGGAAATCGTCCGGGCCGCTGTGCGTGACCGTCTTGATGTTGAAGCGGCGGTACTCGCTTTTGCGCGGCGCACCCTGCACGAACACCACGCGGCTGGCGACAATGGCTGTCCCCTGCGTGGTGCTGATGTCGTAACACTCGATGCGGTTGGGGATGCGCGGCAGGTTGAGCGCGGTTTGCAGTTCGCCCAGCGCCTCCTCCTGCTTGTGTGTGTCCGCCTCCCACTGTTCGCGGATCATGCGGAGCGCCTCGCCCGCATTCTCCTCCGCCATCTTAACCAGATCGCGCTTGTTGCCGCGTTTGGGAACGGTGATGCTCACCTTGCTACCGCTGCGCTTGTCCTTCAGCCATTGTTCGATAATCCGCGCTTCTTCCACCTCGTTGGGCAGGATCAATTCGGTGGGGATTTCGGCGGCCTCGGTATAGAACTGGGTGATGAACTGCGCCAGCACTTCGGAGTCCGGCTCGCCATCCGCACCGCCCAGCATACGGGCATCGCTGCCCACCAGCTTGCCGTTGCGGATGAACAGGATTTGCACGCAAGCCTCGTTCTTATCCCGCGCCAGCGCGATCACATCATGATCGGTCATGGTCGGGTTCACGGCCTTGTGGCGCTGCGTGATGTACTCGATGGCCTTCAACTGGTCGCGCAGGGCGGCGGCGCGTTCAAAATCCAGCACCTCGGCGGCGGCGCTCATCTCGGACGTGATGCGCTTGACCACACCCTCGCTGCGCCCGCTGAGGACATCCATTAGTTCGCTAATCATGGCGCGGTACTCGGCCTGATTGACCGCGCCGATGCAGGGCGCGTTGCACAGTTTGATGTCGTAGAACAGGCAGGCGCGTTCGTCCTTGCCGTCAATCACGCGGTCACAGGTCAAATACGGGAACGCCCGCCGCAGCGTCCGCAACGTGTTCTGCACCGCCCACATCGCGGCATACGGGCCGAAATAGCGGTTGCCATCTTTGACGATGCGGCGCGTGGTTTCGATCTTCGGGTAGGCATCCTGCCAGTTGATCTTGATATACGGATAGTGCTTGTCGTCTTTCAGGCTGATGTTGTAGAACGGCTGGTGCTGCTTGATGAGCGTCTCTTCGGTGATGAGCGCCTGCACCTCCGTCTCGGTGATGATGATCTCGATGTCTACAATGTTCTCGCGCAGGCGCAGCGTCTTGGGGTTGCCCTCCGCACTGGAGTTGAAATAGCTGCGGACGCGGTTACGCAGCCGCTTGGCCTTGCCCACATAAATGATGCGCCCGTCTTTGTCCTTCATCAGGTAGCAGCCCGGTTTGGCGGGCAGGCTGGCGAGGATGCGCGAGATGTGTTCAGAGGGTTTGAAGGTCATGGTTTAGGCTGAAACACGCTTTCGGACATGAATCATTTCATCGGCCTCGATAGGGCGTACCTGATCGGCATAGACCGCAATCACCGCCACCGTTTCGCCTTGCAAGGTCAGGAACTCTACCGAATACCCGCTATGTTCACCGATAACCAGCATCACAACACCCACATCACCCGCTTGGAGGCCATGTTCGGGCAGGTCAACGGTCAGTACAACACGATCCAACTCGCTTATCATTCCAAACCTCCCTTATTTCTGGGTTTTAAGCGGATAAGCTGTTACCAGATGTGGCACTTCTGAACCGAATTCGATAAACCAGACCACCCGAACAAATGGATTCCGCCCATCAGGTGTCTCCAGTTGTCCTTCTATAATATAGTGTGTCCCCAATGGAGAGGACTGGTCAACACGAGCAACATCGTGCTGTTCAGCATGAAGCCGCAAAGCCTGTTCCATGAGTTCCCACCGTTCAGCAACAAACCCAAATCGCGTGAAAAACTCCGCCTTATCTTTGCCCACAGGATGTATAAACGATAACAGATAATCCACCAGCTTCGCTTTTGGAACGATTGACCGCTGACGATTAGGGAGTTTCAAGACCCCATCCTAAAAGCTGCGAATAGGTAATATGTTCTAGTATAACGTGGTGGGTTGCACATCTCAACTACCGCTTTTCGCCATAAACCTACCGGGCGGGGCGGACAACGGCTACAATCCACCCTGCACACACAGCAGGAGGCGCTTATGCTGCGCTGCGGCATTGACATGATCGAAATTGAGCGCGTCGCCGGTGGCATCGAACGGCTGGGCGAACGCTTTATGAACCGCTTCTTCACAACCGGCGAACGCGAGGATTGCAACGGCAAAGCGCACCGGCTGGCGGCGCGGCTGGCGGCCAAAGAAGCTGTGGCCAAGGCACTCGGCACGGGCATCGGGGATGTGAGCTGGCGCGAGATCGAGATTCGCAGCGACCCGCGTGGCCGCCCCGTGCTGCACCTGTACGGCGCAGCGGAACGGCTGGCCGCCGAAATGGGACTGACCGAGTGGGATGTGAGCCTGACGCACACCCAAACCCACGCTTCGGCAGTGGCGGTTGCCCGTTCGCTTTGACTGTTTGACCTCCCCTCTCCAAATGGAGAGGGGAAGCCAAGTACAGGGCAGTAGGGTGAGAACCAGAGCCTATTTTCCGCGAAGCTGTTTTCGCGGGTGCATTTGCTTGAGGGAAATGTGTATGACGATCTTCAAAGATGTTGTGGGCAAGAAAAAGCTGTTCATCGGCATGCTGCATCTGGGCATCATGCCGGGGACACCCTTCTATCAGGAAGGCACGTATGAAACCACACTGGCCGCTGCCGTCGAGGATGCGGTGGCGCTGGATCGTGGTGGAGCGTCCGGCTGCCTGATTCAGACGGTTGACCGCGTGTACACCACCAAAGATGAAGCTGATCCGGCGCGGGTGGCGGGTGTCGCCAACATCGTGCGCGAAATCCGTAAGGCCACCAGCCCGGATTTTCTCGTCGGCGTGCAGATCATGCGGAACGCCGTCAAAGCCTCCATCGGCGTAGCGAAGGTGTGCGGCGGCTCGTTCGTGCGCGTGGGGGCGCTGGTGGGCGCGACGGTCTCCATGCACGGCATTGTGGACAGCAGCGCTCATGATGTGATGGCCTACCGCCGCTACATCGGCGCGGAGGACATCGGCGTGATTGCCGATATCGAGTCCATGCACTTTCACTGGCCGGGCGGCAAGCCGATTGGCGAAATCGCGTGGGATGCCAAATATGTGGGCGCGTCGGCGGTGGCGATTGGCGACAAAGACGAGAGCAAGATGCTGGAGATGATCGCCCAAATTCGCAAAGCGCAGCCGGGGCTGCCGATTCTGCTGGCGGGCTACACCAACCATGCCAACGCCGCGACCATGATGGGCGCTGCCGATGGCGGGTTCGTGGGAACGTGCCTCGAAAAAGGCGGGTGGGCAGGCCGCATTGACGAGCAGCGCGTTCGTGAATATGCTGAAATCGTCGCCAAGCTGTAACTCATCAAATAATCCTATGTAACCCTGTGCAACCTTCAGCGAAGCGGAAAAACCATGCCTGACTATCTCATCTACGGCAAGATTCACATTGACCACATCCTGCATGTGTCGCACGAACGGGTATTCCTCGGCGGCGGTGGCCCGCAAGCACTGTTCGGGGCGCTGGTTTGGTCGAACAGCCTCGGTTTCCTCAGCCGTTCGGGACTGGACATCGAGCCGCGCTTCGTGACGGAACTGGAGGCGATGGGGGCTGATCTGGCGGGGTGGACGCGCATGGCGCATCTGCCCACGCCGCACACCTTCCTCGAATACGATGCGGACGAGTACCTGATCGCGGAAGGTATCCGTGACCCGGACGCATGGCTGACGATGATGCGAACGCCCATCCCCGTGCCGGACTCGTACCGGACGGCGAAGGCCATCCATCTCATCACTGAATGGGCGGATACCGCAATGGTCGGTTCGGCGCTGGAGATGAAGGCCGCGACGGGCTGCCTGTTCTCGCTCGAACCGATCATTGATTACAAACAGTGGACGAACCGGCAGGACATTCTGAATCTGCTGCCGCAGGTGGATGTGGTCACACCGGATTGGCCGTCCGCCAGTGGGATCGCGGGGAGCAAAGACCCGCGTGAAGTACTGCGCTTCTGGACGAAACTGGGCACGAAGCTGGTCGCCATCCGGCACGGGGCGCACGGCGCGTACTTGTGGTCGCAGGCCGAAGATAAGCTGTGGCATCTGCCGCCCGTCCCGGTGGACGAAGTGGTAGACCCGACGGGCGCGGGGAATGCGTTCGGCGGCGGGTTGTTCGTAGGCTGGCAGCAAAGCGGCAATGCGCGTATCGCGGGCAGTTACGGCGGGATTGCGGCGCGGCTATTGCTGGAGATACCGGGCATTCCGGCCATCAGCGAACCGCTGCGGGCGCGGGCGCAGGCGCTGCTGGAGCGCACCATCGCCTCCGCAAAGGAACTCTAATCGCAGCACACATCGAGGTTCGAGGAAGGAATATCCGTATGGGACAACGAATTGTGGTGACAGGCGGCAGCGGACTGGCAGGAAGCGCGGTGGTGCGCGAACTGGTGGCGCACGGGTACGATGTGTTGAGCGTAGACCGCGTTGCGCCCCCGCAGCCAATTTGCACCTACAAATTGATAGACCTGACCGATCTCGGACAGTGTTACGGGGTGCTGACGGGTGCGGAGGCCATCGTGCATCTGGCGGCCATCCCCCGCCCCACCTACGACACGCCGGAGCAGGTGTTCCGCGTGAACATGATGACAGCCTTCAACGTGTTCGAGGCGGCGGTCACGCTGGGAATCAACCGCGTGGTGTACGCTTCCAGCGTGTCGGTGCTGGGCTTCCCGTTCTACAGCGCCCCTTTAGCGCCCAAGTATGTGCCGATTGACGAAGCACACCCGCGCTTGCCGCAGGATGCTTATGGAATCTCCAAATACTTCGGGGAAGAAATCGCCGCCGCCACCGTGCGCCGCACTGCTGGTAAGATGACGGTGGTCAGCCTGCGCTTCCCGTGGATACACACACCAGAATCGTTCAAAGCGCAGATCGTCCCCTTCTGGGATAAGCCGGAGGATGGCGCGAGCAACCTGTGGAGCTATGTGGACACCCGCGACGCAGCCCGCGCCTGCCGTCTGGCGCTGGAAGCGGCGGGCAAGACGCTGCACGGGCATGAAGCCTGTTTCATCAGCGCAGCCAATTCGTGCATGAAAACTGACAGCGCCGCGCTAGTCCACGCCAACTTCCCGGATACCGAAATCCGCGACAGCCTGAAGGGGGATCGTTCGCTGCTGGATACGCACAAGGCGGCGCGGTTGCTGGGATTCACCGCGTCTTACAACTGGCAGTCGTATTTCACCGACACGATTTGAGGTAGACGATTTGAATCGGTTGTAGGGACATGTCCGGGATTGGCGGACACCCTTCCAGTGTCCCTACAAAATACACCGTTTTGCCCCCTCCCCTGTCCCGCAGGGACATTTTGGAGAGGGGTTGTGGATGAGGGTTCAGGAACTCACGAATTATTTCTGTGTTAAAAGGAGCAATCATGCCTGAAGATGTCGGATTTACCACAATGGCCGGGGCGCGAGCGGAAGGCAACGCCCCCGAAATCGGAATCGGGATGCTGGGCTATGCCTTCATGGGCAAAGCACATTCCAACGCCTTCAAGAAACTGCCCTATATGATGTACCCGCCGCTGGCTGTGCCGCGCCTCGCCGCAATTTGTGGACGCAACACCGCCGCCACTGCCGAGGCTGCCAAACGCTACGGCTACGAAAAGACCTATTCCGACTGGCGCGACATGATCGCTGACCCCGCCGTGCAGGTGTTCGACAACGGCGGTCCGAACGATGCCCATGCCGAACCGAGCATCGCGGCGGCGGCAGCGGGCAAGCATGTGTTCTGCGAGAAACCGCTGGCGCGAACGGCTGCCGAAGCTAAGTCCATGCTGGATGCGGTGGAAAAAGCCGGCGTGAAGCACATGGTGGCCTTCAACTACCGCTTTGTGCCGGCCATCGTGCAGGCACGCAAGTTGATCGAATCCGGTGCGCTGGGGCGCATCTTCCACTTCCGCGCCGTGTACTTGCAGGAATGGATTATTGACCCCAACTTCCCCAAAATCTGGCGTTTGGATGCCAGTCAAGCCGGCAGCGGCGCATTGGGCGATCTGGGGGCGCATGTGATTGATCTGGCGCGTTTCCTCGTCGGGGAGCCGTCGCGCATTATGGCGATGACCAAGACCTTCGTGGAGGAGCGCCCCCTGCCGGATGGCAGCGGCAAGGGCAAGGTGGATGTGGACGATGCCTTCATCTCGCTCCTAGAGTTCCAGAACGGCGCGATTGGCACGATTGAAGCATCGCGCTTCTGTCACGGGCGCAAGAACTACAATAGCATCGAAATCAACGCCGAACGCGGCACGATTCGCTTCAATCTGGAGCGCATGAACGAACTCGATGTGTTTTGGGCGGATGACTCGCCGAAGGAAACACGCGGATTCCACAACGTCCTTGTCACCGAAAGCTACCACCCTTACTGGGAAAACTGGTGGCCGCATGGACACATCATCGGATGGGAACACACCTTCGTACACGAGTTCCACCACTTCTTCGGCGCAATCCTCGGCAAATGGAACGTCGAACCTTACGGCGCATCGTTCGTGGATGGCTACCGCAATGCGGTCATCTGCGATGCAATTCTGGCCTCTGCCCGCAGCGGGCGCAGCGTGGACGTGCAATACTAACCTCGCCTGATGATCTTTTCCCCTTGCCTCGTGTCCGGGGCAAGGGGCGAGTGATTTTCACGTATACACGTGATGTCCAGTCAAACTCATGCACGCCCCCGAATCTCTTGACGCAGCACAAAAACGGGTGTAAAGTCACTATAGTTAACACTCGTTAAGTGAGATCACATGACTGACAAGATCAATCGGCGCGGCGAAATTATCCGCGTCGCCAGCCAGCTTTTCATCAAAAACGGTTACGAGGCCACCTCCGTGCGCGATATTGCGGCGGGTGTGGGCTGCACCGAAGCTGCGCTATATTACCACTTCAAAAACGGCAAACGCGCCATCCTCAAAGAAGTGGTCGAAGTGCTCGTCCCCATGTTGTTCAACGTCATCGTGGAATGCCGCGAGGCCGCTTCATTGGAGGCACTGGTGGCGCAGTACAGCCGCCTGTTGCAAGAGGTAATGTCCGATCAGGCGGAAGTGCTGCGCTGGGCGGTTTCGGAATTCCCGAACTTTGGCGAGGAAGAACGTGCTTTCTTCTATGAGAAGCAAAGCATGGTCTTTAGCCATTTCGTCGAGATGATTCAACGCTATGTGCCGGATCGCGCGGAGGCGCAGCAGACTGTGTGGATCATCATCTGCATCAGCATCGGCTACATCCAGATGTTTTACTCGTTCAACGTGAAATCCACGCCCTACGGGCAACAAGTTCATCTGGGCACGTTGCTGTCCCGCGCCCTGTCGTTAGCCCCCCCCTAAAAACGCTCATTCACTTAACGAGTGTTCACTCAGCTCTCGCTATTCGCCCATTTTAAGGAGAATTCATGAACGATATCAGCCTCTCGCCGGAAAGCCTCGCCTACAAGAAGCGTTGGCTAGGCTTCCTCTTCATTTGCATTTCGCTGCTGGTGGTGTCGCTGGATAACACCATCCTCAACGTGGCGCTGCCCTCGATTGCCGGTGCGTTGCAGGCCAGCATGTCGGATTTACAGTGGGTGGTGGACTCCTACATCCTCGTGTTCGCGGCGCTGCTGCTGACGATGGGGACACTCGGTGATCGCTATGGTCGCAAACGCGCCCTCCAGCTTGGCCTCGTCCTATTCGGCATTGGTTCGCTGGCGGCGGCGCTTTCCACCAGCACCACCACGCTGCTGCTCTCCCGTGCTTTCCTCGGCTTGGCGGGCGCGACCATTCTGCCCGCCACGCTCTCGCTGATTAGCTCCACCTTCCCCGCTAAAGAGCGCCCGCAGGCGATTGCGCTATGGGCAGCGGTGTTCGGCTTGGGCGTGGGGCTGGGGCCGGTCATCGGCGGCTGGCTGATCGAGAACTACGAATGGAGCGCGGTCTTTTACGTCAACCTGCCCATCATCGTCGTGGCGTTGGTCGGCGGCTATTTCCTGATCGCCGAATCGAAAGACCCCGCCGCGCCCAGAGTGGACATCCCCGGCGTGATCCTGTCGGTCATCGGCCTGTTCGCGCTGGTCTATGCCATCGTGGAAGCGGGCATGTCCAGTTGGACGGATACGAAGGTACTGATCGCCTTCGCGGCAGCGGCGGTGTTCCTCGCGGCCTTCGCGTGGTGGGAAAACCGCAGCACCCACGCCATGCTGCCGCTAGACCTGTTCCGCAACCCCTCATTCACAGGTGCGAATCTGGCGCTAATCCTGATCTCGTTCAGCCTGATGGGGGCGATTTTCTTCCTGTCGCAATACCTTCAGTCCGTCCTCGGCTACGCGCCGCTGGATACCGGGCTGCGTATTTTGCCGATGGCGCTGGCGATGATGACGGCGGCGGGCATGTCGGCACGGGTTTCGCAGAGGTTGGGGACGAAATACACGGTGGCGCTGGGTGCGGCGCTGGCGGGGCTGGCGCTGCTGGTGGCCGCCAGCACCTATCAGGTCGACTCGCCCTACTCGGTAGTAGTGGTCGGTGAACTGCTGATCGGCTTGGGGATTGGCACGGCGCTCAGTCCCGCCACCAACTCGGTTATGGGTTCGGTGCCGCTGGAAAAGGCTGGCGTTGGCTCGGCCATGAACGACACCACCCGCCAGCTAGGGGGGGCGCTGGGCATCGCCGTGCTGGGAACCGTCCTGAACGGCATTTATCTTGACCGCATCGCCCCGCTGCTGGTGGATGTGCAGAAGATGCTGGAAACTATTCCGGCGGCGCTGATTTCCGACGCGCAGCGCGAACAGGCGCTCCTAGGAATCCAGCGCGGCATTCAGGGCGCGATGATGATCGCTGACCGCGTGAGCGCGAACCCGATGGCGAAAACGTTGGCGGAGAACGTGCGGACAACCGCCCGCGCCGCCTTCGTGGAAGGCATGACTCACGCCATGCTCATCGGCGCGATTGTCATGTTCTGCGCGGTGGTGCTGGTGCTGGTACTGCTGCCGCACCACGTTCAAAGCCCGAAAGAATAAGCCTGCA
>CAIVEA010000038.1 GCA_903904765.1 uncultured Chloroflexota bacterium | reverse complement strand
TGAGGAAGAAGTGGCATCGCTTTACGACCGTATTCTCGGCCGTACATCGGTTCACGATATATTCCACCCTCTGAACGGAAACCTGATTGTTAAATCGGGTGATGAAATTACCGATGAACTTGCTGCGGGTGATGACCAGCGTGCCGAATACATTCATCACCGCGCCACCCACACTGTTATAGTATGCAGTCGAAACCATGTGTCCATTGCTCAACGTCAGGCCGTTCAGGAAAAGCTGTGCGGAAGCCGAGGTAATGCCGTTGACGAAAAAGAATCGGAAATCGTTGGAACCCGTGCGGGTGATCGTCGCGCCATTCCCGATAATCGTGATACTGGTGCTGATGGCTGGCAGCGCGACAGACCCGAAGTCACTGCTACTGATCGTCACATTCGCTCCGCTGCTGAAGCTGTAGGTGCTGCCCGCCGCGAGGCAGATCACATCATTCCCCGCGCCATTGCTGTTGGCGGTGTTGATGGCGCTGATGAACGCGGCGGTATCCCCTGCACCCACGTTGGCCGTGCAGGTGGGGACTCCGGTGGCGGCAGGGACGGGTGTGAAGGTGGCGCTGCCGAGGGCGGGTGTGGGCGTGAGCGTGACGAGCGTGGTGCCGCCCGAACGGAACGCCGCCACGATAGAGGCAGTGTTGTTCAGCGAGAGGGCATTATCGGCGCTGGCATTTCCCATCACTAAGCCGTTGAGCGTGCGGGTGCGGTTGGAGAAGTAGTTGATCGCCGGACAGGGATCGGCGCAGTTGTTGCTGTACGACATGATAGTGCGGAAGCGCCCCAGCGGGTCGAGATAGCCGTAGGAATAGGAATACGCACCTGCGAAGCCCGCATTGACCACATCATGCTGCGACCCCATGTTGTGACCGAGTTCGTGCGCCAGCGTGATGCCCCCCGGCAAGCAATCCAGCGCCACCACGTTATAACCGTTAGGTGCGAAAGCTGTTGAAATCGCGCTAGAATCCATCACATATCCCAGCCCGCACGTACCGCTGGTTTGCGTGTCTTCGTTCGTCACGAGCGTCACCAGATCGGCAGCGAGCGAATCGCGCTGGGTGCGAACATTGTCAATCACCCCATCGGCATTCGTCACCGCACTCAAATCGTTGGACATCCCATTTTCGGTATAGGCCACTTCCATCGTGCCGACCAGTCTCAGGCGAATATTCATATCGCTGTTCAGGTAGGCTTGGTTAGCCGCCGCCACCGCCGCCTGAATCGCGTTCACCATCGGGGTTGTGCCGCCCTGCACAACGCGGGCGTTGGCGGTATAGGCCACCAACAAATCAATCCGGTTGACGGTGGTGGAAGCCGCCACCACATCTGCGTTTCCCTGCACCTGTGCCTCCGGTGAAATCGGCGGCGGTTCTATACCGTCTTGCTGGCGCGAGCTAAAAGTTGCCGGGTCAATCTGGTTGACAATCTGCACCGTGCCGCCGCTGTTGGTGATCTGGTAAAACGCATCACGGGTGCTGACAAAGCCTTCCACCTGCCCATTCCCCACCGCCAGCACTGCCTGACTGTACGGGTCGCCGACAACCGTCCCCACCCACACATAACCGTCCGCCGCCACTTCACTGGCCTCGGTGCGGATGGCCTGACCGATGAGCGTGACATCCGGGAACAGGTTGAAAGTGAGCGTTTGCAGCGATTGTGCGCCCACATCTCCGGCGCTGGCGGGCAGGGCGGCGAGGTTGATCTCCACCGGACGCGAACGCAGCACGCCGGCCTGCATGGATTGGGCGCTGATGACTTCCGAGGCGAAGAACAAGGGTTGCCCACTGGTCGGGGATGGGGGCGCGGCCTGTGCGCTGACCGAAACGGCGGGAACAACAACCAGCACGGTGAGCAGCAGGCATAACACTGCCAGCAGGCCGACACCCCATCTCATCCCACGATCATCACCCATATTTACTCCCTATATTTGCAGCAACGAACATATCTTACAGCCTATGTGTGCGTACATCTAAAAACAGTATAACGGCGATTTGACATCCCTGCGCGGGAATAGGGATAGGTGAATTTGCAAATATCCTCGAAAGTTGCACCGTTATCGTGTACACTAGGTGCGTATTGTGAACTGGAACTGGAGGCGCTCCCCCTTATGGCTACCGATGCGCGGACATGGTTTTACACCACGCCCGAACCCCGTCCTTTTTTCATCGAAGAGCGAGTGAACCATACGCTGTGGAAGAATCGCTTGCAGGGTCTTTCGATGATCTGCACAAGCTACACCACGCCAATCCAGATGGAAGGTTCGTGGAACGGGATGCCAGTGCAGTTCGAATTCCAGCCGGGTAAGTGGTTTGTGCTGCGGGCAGGTCGCGAAGTGAAAGAATTGATCGGCGTGATGCGGCAAATCCTGATGATGAAACCGGCTTTCTGCTATGTTGACCCCAACGGGCTGTTCTGCACCGAGTACCACACCGAAAACTGGCAGGAACGCTACAAGGAAATCCAGAGCAATCCAGCGTACCAATCGCTGCGCCGCCTGCGTAAGGATTAGTCCACCGTCAACAGACTACCAGCGGGGGCAGCACGCCCCCGTTTTGATTCCGGTATGTGGTGCGTATTCTGCGCGGCGGGTGAGCGTTGATTTTCGTGCCGTTTGAGTGTGGTATCATGACGGGCATTCCTAACAAAAACATGCTGTATGGAGTGAGAGCGCGTGAAGAAAACCACCCTGATCTTCGTGGCGGCGCTGCTGCTGTGGATGATGACTCTGCCTGCTGCCGCGCAGGATGCCCCCGCCACAACCGAAAGCACGTTACCCGTGTTCGCCCCCCCGGAATGTGCCTACGTTCCCGACCAGCCCACTTCGCAAGCCTGCCTTGACCGCATGGCGACCAGCCCCGAACCAGATTTCGAGCGTGTGCGGCAGGACGGCGCGACGCTGAGCCTGTATAGCTTCTGGCGCGTGGGGCCGGATGCCATCAACAAGTACGATGCCCCCGGCGGGAACGTTACCAACCAGATTCCGGCAGGGTTTAACTTCGTGACCGCGATTGACACCAGCAACCCCGACTGGATACAGATTCAGGGTGGCGAATGGGTGGCGCGGACGGACGCAAAATACATCGAACCCTCCTACTTCACAGGTGTGCTGCTGCCGCCCACATGGAATCAGCCGTTCGCGTGGGTGCTGGATACCACCGGCATTTACGCCTCGCTGCGCCCCGGCGAAGAAGGCAGCGCCGAAAGCGGCTACCTGACTCACCGTTACGACATGGTGAACATCTTCGCCGAAGCCTACGACTCGGAAGGCTGGCGCTGGTATATGATCGGTCCGAACCAGTGGTTGAAGCAGACGTTCGTCGCCAAAATCCAGCCCGCCCCACAGCCGCTGGGCATCGAAGGGCGCTGGGTGGCGGTGGATTTGTACGAGCAAACGCTGGTGGCGTATGAGGACGGCACGCCCGTGTTCGCCACGCTGATCGCCAGCGGACTCGAAGGTTCGGAAACGAACGAAGGCCGCTACACCATCTGGGCGCGGATGCCCAGCGACCGCATGAGTGGCGCGGCGGGTGCGCCGGATGCCTACGATTTGCAAAGCGTCCCGTGGGTGATGTACTTCGATGAGTCCATCAGTCTGCATGGCACATACTGGCACGACCTGTTTGGCTACCGCCACAGTCATGGTTGCGTAAACCTGAGCGTGAGTGATGCCCGCTGGCTGTTCGAGTGGACGGCGGGCGGCGATCCGGACGCGAACGGCGAGGTGAAAAACACCGTGTTCGTGTTCAGCACGGGCGTTTACGGCGAACCTCCGCAGGCCGCCAGCTAGTATCCCTCTCTACCATTCCATTTGCACTAAAGCACGGTCATCGTTTGATGCCGTGCTTTTCTTTACGCTATTTACGAGTAGATTATTTTACGCTGAGGACACACCCGGATAACAATTGCCTGTAAAAATTGGCACACCATTTGATAGAGCGATGAGGAGCGAAAATGAACCGCAAAGGACATATCGGGCTACTGCTACTAGTTTTGATCGCCAGTCTAGTGGTGATGGTGGGCAGCGCCGCCGCGCAGCGCCCCGGTGGTGGTGGGGCGCGTCCCACCCGCCCCGGATCACAACAGGGGGGGGATGGCAGTCTGGCGCTGACCCTGACGGCGCTCCCTAATGGCGGCGATTTGGCAACCACACTGACCGCACTCCCCAATGGCGGTGATCTGGCGGCCACGCTGACGGCCTTCCCCACGCCTGCCGCCGTCGGCACGCTGTCTTCGTTGTTGACCGCCACGCCCGCCGCTGTGGGGACGCTCTCCGCCGTGCTAACCAATGTGCCGCAGGGGACGCATACCCCTCTCACCTCCTCAGCGGAAGCCGCTGCGGTGATGGACGATTTCGGTAGCCTGTATCTGGGCTTCAGTCCGGCCTACCTCTACGCGGGCGAGCAGAACGGCAACAGCGCCGATCTGCCGGAGAACGCCATGACCGTGATGACGGCTATGTTCGCGCAGTTGCCCGCCGATGTGCAAACCTACCTGACGAACTTCGGGGATGGCAGCGGGTTGGTGTACGGCGGCGTGTATCAGAACGGCAGCAGCGTGCTGGCGGTGGCGAATTGTGATGTGAACCCCAACTGCGCCGTCACTGCCGACTCTATCCAGATTTACCTGACCAACAGCGCAGCCGGTATTTACGCGCTGTACGCCAATACGGGCGCAGCCAGCGCCGCCGATGCGCTCAACCTGCTCATTAGCCTGTATCCCAAACTGGGGAGCGTGGGGCTGACCGCCGTCGCCACCGAGTCCGGCTATGCGTTTGAGGCCACGCAGGTGAGCAGCGGAGTGCAGGATCAAGCGGTACAAGCTACCGGAATCGTGTACTACGCAGGCGTGATTCCGTCCGGCAACCTCAGCCTGACGTATGCGCTGGTGGGCGTGGGCAGCGGCTACACCGAACTGAACTGGTGACGCAGGTGCGGGGCGCGGCACAAGATATATCTGCCGCGCCCTATTTTATCCCCGTACTTATTCCATCCCAACCTGAGCCGATCAGCACCCATAACAGACCAATCCATAGCCAGAACCAGCGGCGAACGCTCATTAACGGTACACTTTTCTGTATTCTCAATCATAGACATTATAGCGCCGGATGCGGAATGGAGATCGGAACTCATGGATATACAGGCAGTCGTTGGTACGCTCGAAAAGATGACGGCGGATGCGCTGATCGTCTCGGTCTATGAAGGCGCGGCGCTGACAGGCGCAGCCGCCGATGTGGATGCGGCCACCGGAGGCGCGTTGAGCGACCTGCTTACGGGCGGGGACTTCAGCGGTAAGGCCGGACAGGTGGCGGTGATCTATCCGCGTGGAGTGATTCCGGCGCGGCGCGTCATCCTCGTGGGGTTGGGCAAGGCCAAATTGTTCACCTCGGACATAGCACGGCAGGCGGCGGCGGTGGCGCTGCTGAAAGCGCGTGAACTGAAGGTAGACCATGCCATCAGCGCCCTGTTCGGTGAAGGCATGTCGGTCATGACCGCCGCACAGGTCGCCACCGAAGGCGCGTTGCTGGCGCTGTATCATTTTCGCGGACAGCGGTCAGAGGATGACACCTCCAACCTGCCCACGCGCCTCGATTTGCTGGTGAATGGGAACGAACAGGATGCCGCCATCGAAGGCATCCGCGCCGGAATCGCCATCAGCGCGGGCGTGCGGCTGGCGCGTGATCTGGTCAACCAGCCGCCGAATGTGTGCAATCCGGCTTATCTGGCGAACGCCGCCGCCGAAATGGCGCGGATGACCGGGCTGAAGTGTGACGTGCTGGGGCGGGCGCAAATGGAGGCGCTGCGGATGGGGGCGCTGCTGGGCGTGGCGCAGGGCAGCACCAACGAACCGCGCTTCATCATCCTCGAACACAACGGTGAACGCACCGACCTGCCCACACTGGTGCTGGTCGGCAAGGGTGTGACCTTCGATACGGGCGGCTACGACATCAAGACCTTCGAGGGCATGAGCACCATGAAGGGCGATATGGCGGGCGGCGCGGCGGTCATCGGGGCGCTGGGCGCGGTGGCGGGCATGAACCTGCCGCTGCGGGTGATCGGACTCATCCCTACTGCCGACAACATGATCTCCGGCGCGGCTTACCGCCCCTCGGACATCCTCACCGCCAGCAACGGCGTGACCATCGAGATCATCAGCACCGATGCCGAAGGCCGCCTGCTGCTGGCCGATGCGCTGGTGTACGCACAGCGTTACCAGCCGAACGCGGTGGTGGATATTGCCACGCTGACCGGCTCATGCGTGGTGGCGCTGGGCGAAGGCGTGGCGGCGGGTGTGTTCAGTACCGACGACAGCCTGCGCGATCGGCTGGTGACTGCCGGAACATCTTCCGCCGAGCGCGTGTGGCCGCTGCCGCTGTATCCCGACTACGAAACCAAGATCAAATCGCCCGTCGCAGACATCAAGAACAGCGGCGGCTCGTATGGCGGTGTCGGCACCTCAGCCACCTTCCTCAAGCATTTCGCGGGGGATGTGTCGTGGGCGCATATTGACATGGCAGGCATGACGTTCAACCTGCCGGAAATCCCGTATGCGCCGAAGGGCGCGTCCGGTTTCGGCGTGCGTCTGCTGACGGCCTTCGTGCGCGGGTGGGTGTAAGAACCTCATCCCCCATCCCCTCTCCATAACGCTGAGTACAGCTAGGAGAGGGGGAAATACCTTGTCTTTCGTAGGGACAACACCAGTGTTGCCCGCCTGTAGGCGGCGGACATGGCAGGCTATGTCTCTACTGCACATTTCCCCTGCTTTTCTCCCCTTATACCCTTCGCCATGAGGGAGAAGGGGTAGGGGATGAGGGTTGCCTTATGGGGATGGGGGATAGGGGATATTGCCTAACTCACGCTGGCGGTGAAACCGCGCTTGCCGCGCCGGATGTTCAACAGGATATGCACCAGCATCCCGAACACCAGCCCCCAGAACGGTGCGCCGATGCCAAACAGGTTGAAGTTGGCGGCGGTACACAGCAGCGCCACCACACCTGCATCACGGGTAGCGGAATGCTCGGTGGCGGCGCTGGCGGCGCTGGTGATCGTCCCCAGCAGCGACAGCCCCGCAACGCAGGCGATCAGCGCCGGGGGCAGCGCCGTGAACAGCGCCACCGCCGCCATGCCGAAACTACCTGCGAGGATATACCACACGCCGATGGATACACCGGCGGTGTAGCGTTTGGTCGGGTCGGGGTGTGCTTCGGGGTTGGCGTTCATGGCGGCGGTGATGGCTGCCAGATTTAGTCCGTGACAGCCGAACGGCGCGAGCAGCAGCGACCCGATTCCGGTGAAGATCAACGCCCCATCAATCGGTAGTTCATAGTCATAGCTTTTCAGCACGGCGATCCCCGGCGCATCCTGCGTGGTGAGCGCCAGTGCGAACAGTGGCAGCGCGAGGCCGAGCAGTGCCTCTGGCGTAAAGACCGGCGCGGTGAAGACGGGTTGCGTGAGAGTCAGGCTGATGGTGGGCAGTTGCAATTGTCCCGTGAGGGCGGCCACCAGCAGGCCAATCCCCAATGCGCCCAGCGTTGGCACGCGGAAGCGCACCCGCCGCAGCACGAAGAATACTGCGATCATCAGCACCACCATCAGCGTGTTATCCGGCAGTGCGCTAAAGAGTCCCGTGCCGAAGTGCAGCAGCACCCCCGCCAGCATCCCCATGATGACCGCATTGGGGACGAGCGCGATTACGCGGCTGTACCATCCGGTCAGGCCGAGCAGGATAGTGGCGATGGCCGCCACGATGAACGCGCCGATCACGCTATCGTAGGAATACAGCGCAATGCTGGAGATGAGCAGCACCACGCCGGGCGTAGACCATGCGGCGGTGATGGGCATCCTGTACCACAACGACATGAGGATGCTCAACACGCCTGACCCGATGACCGCTGACCACAGCCACGAGGCCGCCTGCCCATCGTTCAGATGGCCGGCGGTGGCGGCTTGAATCACGATCAGCACAGGGCCGGAGAAAGCGACGATGACGACCAGCAGGCCGGAGAGGACGGACGACAGGGCGAAGGCACGCGGCAGATCGCGCACACTTTCCCGGAAACGAGCGATAGATGCACTCATGACTCAAAAAACCTCGTGTGCGCGCCGTTAACAAAGGCGCACACACGATAACACAACGGCGCTGGAACGCTAGTGCCACTCCGCGCCGGGGTATATTCGGAAGTAGAGAGAAACTCTCAGCCTGTTGTAGTAGAGAATACAGCCGCGACCCATGTTCGGGTGTTTCCAAAGAAAAAGGACACAATTTGCGTCGTGTCCCTATGAATCTTCACTTCGTCTTACACCCTTCGCCATGAGGGAGAAGGGCGGGGGATGAGGGTTACTTTCCTAATCTTCTTCTTCGAGTTGCTCGTCAGTTTTGCCGAAGCGCCGGGTGCGGTGGTTGTATTCCGCGATGGCCTTCCGCAGTTCGTTCTTGTCGAAGTCCGGCCAGTAGGTGGGGGTGGCGTAGTATTCACTGTACGCGCCCTGCCAGATGAGGAAGTTGCTCACGCGCAGTTCGCCACTGGTGCGGATAATCAGGTCGGGGTCGGGCAGGCCGCCCGTGTACAGATAACGGTTGAGCAGGTCTTCGGTGATCTGATCTTCGGGGATGCCCTCGCGCACGATGCGCTGCACCGCCTGTACAATCTCGTCACGTCCGCCATAGTTAAACGCTACGTTCAAAATCAGGCGCGAATTGTGGTGCGTAAAATCACAAGCGTACTGAATCTTCTTTTGCAGCACCGGCGCGATCTGATCCAGTCGCCCTAGATGGCGAATCTGCACGCCGTTCTCGTCCAGTTCTTTCAGTTCACGGTCAATCACCGTCTCCAGAATGGTCATGAGCAGGCGCACCTCCAATGGAGGCCGCCGCCAATTTTCGGTGGAGAAGGCATAAATAGTCAGGATTTCCACGCCGAATTCCACGCAGGCGCGGATGATGCGGCGCAGGTTTTCCGTCCCCTGCCGATGACCTTCGGCACGCGGCAGCCCGCGTGACTTCGCCCAGCGCCCGTTGCCATCCATGATGATCGCAACGTGCTTGGGTACTTCACCGATTGGTAGGTTGGTGCTGTTGGCTTCCATCGTTTGAGTCGGCACAATCATCCCGCAGTCCCTAATATTCGGCGCGGCAGGGCGCGAAGGCGTTTTCCTGCAATCTTGATGGCAATAATACACCACACCCGCGCCGATTCCTCAGTGCGGGTGCGTCGCAATATACCCCGCTGCCTACAGTTCCATGATGTCTTTTTCTTTTTTCTTGCCTGCTTCTTCGACCAGCGCGATATGCTGATCGGTCAGCTTCTGTACCTCGGCCTCACCGCGCTCCAGTTCGTCCTCGGAGATGAGCTTTTCCTTCTCGAACTCCTTCAGATCGTCGTTGGCGGAACGGCGAATGTTGCGGATGGCGACACGGGCTTCTTCCATGCGCTTGTGCAGGAACTTCACCAAATCCTGACGGCGCTCACGGGTGAGAGGCGGCATATTCAAGCGAATCACATCTCCATCGGTGTTGGGGTTGATCCGCAAATCCGACTGCTGGATGGCCTTCTCGATGGATTTCAACGCGCCTTTGTCGAAAGGCCGGATCAGGATTTGCATGGCTTCGGGCGTGGAGATGGTCGCCAACTGGCGCAACTCGGTATCCTGCCCGTAGTATTCCACGATCAGGCGGTCTACCAGACTGGTGCTGGCGCGCCCACCGCGTATCCCGTGCAGGTCTTCTTCAAAGACGTGCAGGGTGCTTTTCATTTTGCCTTTGGTTTCGTTGATGATGTCGTTAATCATGTTCGCTTATCCTTCCACAAGAGACTAAGTACCCGTCAGGCTTTCTTCGCGCCCACCCAGCCCTGCCATTTGCGTGCCTGCCACGCCGTATACAGGGCGATTGAACCAGCGGTTGCCACGTTCAGGCTGGCGAGATGACCGCGCATGGGCAGCGACAACATCATATCGCAGGTATCGCGCACCAGCCGCCGCATCCCTTCGCCTTCGCTGCCCAGCACGAGGCCGAGCGCGATATTCAGATCAGTGCTGTCAATCGGCGGCACGGTGGGGTCGGCTTCCAGCCCCACCATCCACACATCCTGCGATTTCAGGTCTTTCATGGCGTTCACCAGATTGTTGACCTGCGCGACGTGCATATATTCCACCGCACCGGACGATGCATTCACCACAGCCGGGGTGACGGCTACGCTGCGCCGTTCCTGAATCAGCACGCCATGCACGCCCACCGACTCGGCCACGCGCAGCAGCACGCCCACGTTCTGCGGGTCTTTGAGCAGGTCGAGAATCAGGATGAATGGTTTTTCGCCGCGCTTCTGCGCCAGCGCCAGAATATCCTCGATATCGGCATACGGATACGGTTGGGCGCGTACCATCGTGCTTTGATGGTTGCCGCCGCCCGCCATATCATCCAGAATGCGGCGCGGCAACCGTTGAGTCTTGATGCCGCGCTCCTGCGCCAGCTTCAGGATGTCGGCGACGACACCGCGTTCTTCCACGTTTTCAGCCAGAATGAGCTGATCCACCGCCCGCTTTTTGGCGCGCAGCGTCTCCATCACCGCCCAGTGTCCGTAGATGAATTCGGTCATAGTCGTTTAGTTCACCCGCCAGACCGTACCATCGGCGCGGTCTTCCACAATCACGCCTAGCGCAGCCAGAGCGTCGCGCAGGCGGTCACTTTCCGCCCAGTTCTTGGCTTTGCGGGCGGCCTGCCGCTGTTCCACAATCAGCTTAATCAGGCCGGCCTCGCGTTCGGCATTCGCGCCGCCGCCCGCTTCCGCCTCCGGAATGATGCCCAGCACATCGCCGCCCAACTCGGTGTAGGTGGCGATGATGGCCTCCAGCGCAGCCTTGCCCACCGGTGAACCGCTGTTGAGCAGGCTGTTCACCTCACGGGTCAATTCTTGCAGTTGTGCGATGGCCTTCGGCGTGTTGAAGTCGTCGTCCATCACGGCGCGGAAATCGGCTTTCGCCTGTTCGAGGCGCGGCAGGAAGTCGCTACCTGCGTCTGTCGCAGGCGCTACCGGGAGCATTTGCCGCGCCAGCCGCACCGCGCCGTACAACCGTTCCCAACCGGCAGCGGCGGCGTTCAGCGCATCGTCGCTGAAATCCACCGGATTGCTGTAGTGGGCGCTGAGCGAGAAGGTGCGGATGACCTCCGGGCGGTACTTCTTCAGCGCATCCTTGATGGTGATGAAGTTGCCGAGGCTCTTGGACATTTTCACGCCGTCCACCGTCAGGCTGCCCACCAGCATCCAGTAACGGGCGAAATCGGCATCATTGGCGCATTCACTCTGGGCGATTTCGCATTCGTTGTGCGGGAAGATGTTATCCACACCGCCGCCGTGCAGGTCGAAGGTTGCCCCCAGATACTTCTTCGCCATCGCCGAGCACTCGATATGCCAGCCGGGGAAACCTTCCCCCCACGGGCTATCCCAGCGCAGAATGTGTTCCGGTTCGGCCTTCTTCCACAGCGCGAAGTCCTCTGGATTGCGCTTTTCGTCGCGCACCACTTCGCGGGAGCCGGCTTCCAACTCGGTGATACGGCGGTTGGAGAGCTTGCCGTAGTTGGGGGCACTGGCGACATCGAAGTATACGCTGCCGTCCGCCAGATAGGCGTGACCGCGCTCCATCAGCGTCTCGATCATCTTGATCTGTTCGGGGATGTGGCCGCTGGCGCGGGGCGAAATGTCCGGGCGCTGCACGCCCAGCGAGTCCATATCCTCGAAGTAGCTGCGGGCGTAGAACTCCACAATCTGCATCGGTTTGGCCTGAAGCTGTGCGGCCTTCTTCAGGATGCGGTCTTCACCGCTATCCAGCAGATGCCCCACATCGGTGATGTTTTGCACATACAGCACGCTCAAACCGCTGTAGCGCAGGTAACGGACGATCACATCAAACGCGATATAGGTTTTGGCGTGACCGATGTGCGCGTAGTCTTGCACCGTCGGTCCGCAGACGTACATATTCACATGCCCCTCGTGCAGGGGCTGGAACTCCACTTTTTCGCGTCCTAATACGTTGTAAATCTTGAGTGCCATTCGGTCAGTTATCCCTGATGGAATTGGGTAATGATCGGTTTCATTGTAGCGCAGAACGTCGAACCCCGCCCATACGGAATTATGCGTTGTACTTCCGGGTTTGTATGGAACGCAAAGGCGGTCTATACTCATTTAAGAATTTTTCGCCGTCAGTATGGAGCGAACTGCTGTGGAGCTTCCTTTTCACCTGCGCGCACTACCGCCCGAAGCGTTGGATGTCCTGCGCTTTTTCGGCACACTGAGCGACCCGATGGCCTTTAGTGATGAGATTATGGAAGGTGTCGGCCTGAGCGAGCGTATGTTCGGCAAGGTCATTCGCCGCTTGGTCACGAAGGGCTACCTGACCATGAGTGGCGATCAAGCTTACCGCCTGTCGGATGAAGGTCAAGAGTCGGTGGAGACGTTGCGCGAGTACGACGCGGCAGCTCCCGCCTCCAGCGGTTCCAGCAAGCGCGGCCCGAATAAGAAAGTCACTCGCCGCATGGTGATGGTCGTTCCGCGCACCTTCCGCGCTGGCGAAACGGCAGTGGTCATGCTGGGCTTTTCGCCCGCTGCCGCTGGACAATCGCTGGGACAGACGGCAGAAATGGTCGTGCGGCTGACGCTCATCAACGCCCAACCGCAGCGCCCGCAGGAAGTCGTGTTCCACCTGTCGGACTCGGCGGGACAGCAAACGCTCTCCATCGTGCCGGATGCCATCAACAAGCTCCGTTTGAAGGCGCAGGTGTTCCAGTTGGGGCCGAACCCCGATGATATTCTGGTGGCGGGCGGTATGTATGTGGATGCGACGGTTCTGCCAGCGGGTACGCCGCCGGATGGTGACGCGGCCTACGGCACAAACGTGACTCTCGCCGAGTTGTAACCTCGGTAGGAATGTGCGTTCGTAAGGACACGGCGCGAGTCGTGTCCTTTTTATTTACCCCGAAAAATCAGGCGGACTGTACCTACGAATCTGCGCCTTGCTCCCCTTGCCTCACGAGGAGACTCTAGCTCCCTAACCGCGTCAGGCAGTCCTCCAGCATCGTGCGACTGCGCTGTTCTTCGGCCTCGTCCTGCGCGTCCTCCAGATATTCCAGCGCCATCAGCATCCGGTAGCCCGTCAGCCGCCGCCGGAAATCAGTGGGCAACGGGCGCAATGCTCCGTAAGCGGCTTGCACTGTCACCGAACTGCCGGGGCAGACGCGCTCCAATTCGTCTTCGGTGCGGAAGTCGCACAGCGGGTCGCCCCACAGCGACCACTCGAAATCAATCACACCCGTGATCGCCCCGTTGTGACACAGTACATTCTCGAAATGAAAATCGCGGTGGACGAGGCGCGGATACTCCGATTGCTGATACAGCGGGTGCAGATCGCTCAATGCCCGTTCCATCCGTGCCGCCAGTGGCTTGTCCAGCAAGCCGTTTTGGAGCGCATCTGTGACGTGCCGTTGCAAATAGTCTTGCAGATAGTCGTACCAGTTCGTGAAGGTGATGTCCGGCTTACGCAGATCGCCGCAGCGTTCGCCGCGAATGGCGTGCATTTGCGCCAGCACCCGCCCCGCTTCGGCGGCGATGTGGTCGCGTTGCGCGGCGGTCATCTCCGGCCACGCATCCACGACGGGTTGCCCCGGCAGGCGTGACAGGATGATATAGGCCGCCGGAAACAGGTGGCAACTCAAATCCACCCCCAGCACTTCCGGCGCAGGCAGATGGTGGTCGCGCAACTGGCGGTAGGCCAGCGCCTCGCCCTCGAAGCGGCGTGGCGTGTTACCGGGCAGGCCGTCGAAGCGCAGCACCCAGTCGCTGTTGACCAGCAGCGCCGGATTGTTGCGCCCGCGTCCCAGCCATGCGTGCTGCCGGACGCGCCCTAAGCCGTGAGCCTCCGCGATGGCCTGCACCTGTTCGTCGCTCACGCTGAACCCGCGCTGCGGGATGTTTCCGGTCATGGTCATTCATCCTGTGGCGTATGTCCGCCGATGGGTGTCTTTCGGGGTGGGAAACGAAGGTGCGCCCCGTATTCCATTTAAGAGTCGGTTTGAAGATTTCGTAGAGACATGGCCTGCCATACTCGTCGCATACAGGTGGGCAACACTGGTGTTGTCCCTACAAATCCGCATATTTTCCCCTCTTACTCCCTTTGCTCTGAGGGAGAAGGGTTGGGGATGAGGGACTGGAGCGTGCCGAGCAGCGCGTCCTCTTGCCCCGGCAGGACGGTGCGCGGGTCAAACAGCACCCGCCCCTCGGCAATACGGGCGATAATCGGTTTTTCGGCCTCGCGCAGTCGCGCCGCGAACGCATCCGGCGCAGGCACCTCCAGCGCCAGCAGCACCGTCGGTAGTGTTTCACCCGGCAAGCTGCCCCCGCCCACCGCCGACTCGCCTTCTACCACGCGCCCGCCCAGCGCCGCCGCCCAGCGTTCTGCCGTCGCCCGCACATCTGTCAGCGGACGGGCGATCATCTGCCAGACGGGGATTTTCTGTACCGCCTCCCCGCGCCGATAATGGTCGAGCGTGGCGGTCAGCGCCGCGAGGCACAGCTTATCCGCCCGCACCGCCCGCGCCAGTGGATGCTGCTTCAAACGGTCAATCAAGTCGCGGCGGCCTATCAGGATGCCGGCCTGCGGCCCGCCCAGCAACTTGTCGCCACTGAAGGCCACCAGATCAGCACCCGCTGCCAGACTTTCGCCCACCATCGGCTCATGTTCCAAACCGTAGGGCGCAGTATCCAGCAGCGCCCCGCTGCCCAGATCATCCACCAGCAGCAGCCCGTGACGATGCGCCACGTCCGCCATTTCCGCCAGTGTTGCGCTCTCGGTGAAGCCGATAATCTTGAAGTTCGAGGCGTGGGCGCGCATCAGCAGCGCGGTCTGTGCGGTGATGGCGCGTTGGTAGTCGGCAGGGCGGGTGCGGTTGGTCGTCCCCACTTCCACCAGTTTTGCGCCGCTTTGTTCCATGACTTCCGGCACGCGGAAACCGCCGCCGATTTCCACCAACTGCCCCCGCGACAGAATTACCTCGCGCCCCTGTGCCAGCGCCGACAGCAGCAGCACCAGCGCAGCAGCATTGTTGTTCACCACCAGTGCCGCTTCCGCGCCTGTCACCTCCGCCAGCAGGTCGGAAGCGTGGCGCAAACGGCTGCCGCGTTTGCCCGTGTCGAGGTCAAATTCCAGCGTGCCATACTGCGCGGCAGCTTCCTGCACGGCCTGTTGCGCGGCAACCGACAACGGAGCGCGTCCCAAATTGGTGTGGATGATGATGCCAGTGGCATTAATGACCGGGCGCAGGGTGGGTAGGAAACGGCGGCGCAGATCAGCGGTGGTGGCTTGTAGTAGCGCGGCGGGGTCGGTGGGCAGGTGTTCGCCCGCCCGCAGCCCGTCGCGGGTGCGCTGCAACACGGCGCGGACAGTCTCCAGCGCCGCCGGACGACCATATTCAGCGGTCAGCGCTGCGCCGTCCGCGCTGCTCATCAGCACTTCGACAGAGGGCAGTCCACGCAGCGGGTTAGCCGCGCTCATTACGCAACTCGCGGGAGCGCAGAAATACTTCGATCACGATGAATACCAGCGCGATGAAGAAACCGATGGGCAGGTTGAGTACACGCGGGATTTGCAGCCACGCGCACACCACCACGAATAGCCCCACCCAGATGCTCTGGCGCACGACCACGCCGCCGGGGGGCAGTTCAGCGGTCACGGGGGTGAAGCGCACGTTCAGATAGCGCATGAAAGGCAGCACCGTGCCAGATACCGCCAGTTGCAGCAATAGGAAGAAAATCCAACGCTGCCCTACACGCGGTTGGGTGGTCGTCACCAACTGGTACAAACCCGCCCATCCGATGAGCATGAACAGCGCACCAGCGATCAGCACCCCGATGTGGTCAGGGGGGATTTTATCAGCGAGGACGTAAGTGGCCTCGGAGTCGCGCTCGTCGTCGAGCAAAGGTTCATGTTCGATCATACCGCCGATTATAGCGCAAAGCGGCAGCAGAGAAAGCGTCCGGCAGAAGCAAAACGGGCGCAACATGCGCCCGTTTTCGTGTGTCTGTAGTTGTTCTTTAGGGGACGATGCTGTTGTACAGTTCCTGTGTATCCCGCGACGGCGCAATGTTGAAGCGTTCGCGCAGCATACTGGTCAGGTACTTGTACTGAGCGCGGGCATCATCGCGCCGCCCCATGTGGATGTACAGTGTCATCACTTCGCGCTGGATGTCCTCGCGTTCCGGTGTATCGCGCAGCGCCCGCAGGAACGCGCCCAGCGCCTGCTTATCGTCCTGACGGCGGCGGTAGATGCGCCCCAAACTGATGAGCGCACCGGAGTTCATGAGCCGTAGCTGATCGCGTCGTTCCTTCATCCAGTCCATCTCGCTGTCCTGAAGATACGAGGCGCGATACAGGCGGGTGGCACGTAGTAGCAGGCGTTCCTCTTCGGCATCATCCCCGGTCATCGCCGCTTTTTCGACATCGGCCTGAAACGAGGTGACATCGTAGTGGCGGATATATTTGTCACTGGGGGTGTAGAACCCGCCGCTATAGCGGGTGAGTTCTACAGCATCTGGCAGGCCGAGGCTCAAACGCTCGGTTACTTTGCGCTTGGTGACATGAAAGACGTTGGTAGCTTCTTTAGTGGGCAGGTTCGGCCAGAAGGTCTGGAAGATTTCGCTGCGCGTCACCAGCGGTTTATCCATGAAGAAAAAGAACAGGTTGCGCGGCAGCGCCCCGTCCCAGTTGGTCACAAATTGACCGTTCACGATGGTGTAACCGCGTCCGAAGGCATAGACTTCGAGGCGGGGTTTCGACACGGGAAACTTGCTGAACATGCCGTCATCGGCGCGTTGCTCTGTACCCATCACCACCGCGTCGCCGCGCACGATCAGATCGTACCACGGATGGTATTCCAGCAAGCGCGAGCTGATGGCAATGCGGATGTTTGCCGGCAATTCATCTACTAGCGCCACAAAGAACCGCTGGAAATCGTCATCAAATGGGATACGATCTAGCTCATCGAGGAACAACGTCAGGGGACGATCGGGAACGGCTTCCAGATCAGCCGCCAACGCTTCGCCCCAGTGGTTGCTGGCGGGCGAGGTGTTCAACGCTTGTTGCAGGTTCGCGCCGAAGCCTTCTTGCACGCTGGCGATTTCGCTCAGTAATCCGGCCACCCACGGTTTCAGGCTGGTTTGTCCATCCTGTGCGCGGTAATAGAGCAAGCCTGCACTATTTTCGGCGTAGAAATGGCACAAATAGAGATTTCTCTCATTCGTCCACGGGTAGAGCAGCACAACCTTCTTACCGGACAAGCGATCTTGAAACGCCTGTGAAGATAAGTTGGTAGCAATTTCGTATGGCATCATATCACCTGTCTGTTTGTAGTCGGAGTTTCTATAAATACAAGAAACCCGAACAACATGTTCGAGCGAATCTACAAAAACTTGCGTGTGAATTTGTTAAATCTTCGCAAGCAACCACAATACGATGCACACTTTATCATTGCTCTTCCAAATTCGGAATCCGTAAGAATACTGATCTATGATAGTCACTTCGTTATAAACTAGATGCGCTCAGAAAGTCGTGATGACTACACTCATTCGTCCCTTATTAAGACTTGAACCCTACTGGTTAGCTTTCACATTAGCGGCTTTCTGGTATCCCAGCCCGATCCGCGACGGCTGGTTGGGACTGCTATGGGGATTACCGTTCTTCGCGGTTTTAAGATACGCTTCTGGCGCACGCTTGAGCTGGCGACAGCCGTTCGTGTGGGCGCTGCTTGCCGGATTCGCCCTGATGGCGTTGAACGTGGTGGTTGCGCCTTATACACGCGGGCTGCTCATGCTGGGGCGGCCTTTGCTGGGGCTGGCGCTCATCCTCGCCATCGCGGACGAGGGACGGCGCGAAGGCCAGCTAAACGGCGCGGCGAATATCGTGCTGATCCTCGCGGGGTTGGTGGCGCTGTTGGGGCTGACCGCCGCCCAGTGGACAAGCAAAAGCACCGTGCTGGAATCCGCCCTCGCAACCCTGCCCCGACTGACAAACTTCCCGGCGGCGGAAGGCGGCTTGAATGTGAACGAACTCGGTGGTGCGCTGGCGTGGCTTACCCCGCTGTGCGCCGCCTTCACTTTCTACGGGCAAAACGCCACTCGCCGCTGGACATTCGCCATCCTCACCGGATTGTTGCTGCTGGCCGCTGTGTTCGGGCAAAGTCGTTTCGCGCTGTTCGGTATCCTGCTGGCACTGACGGGCGTGGTGACGCTCACCTTGCGCGGCGGGCGGCGCTGGGCGGGGTGGGGCGCGGTGGCGGCGTTGGCGCTGTTGCAAGGCATGATTACGCTGAATGTGTTCCTGTCCGATCAAGCACAATCGCACTTCGAGCGCGACGAGTCCAGCATGAGCATTCGGTTCGACATCTGGGGCAGCGCCATCGCCATTCTGCGTGACCATCCCTTGACCGGCGTGGGAATGGGCATGTTCCGTGATGGACGGGTGCGGGAATTGTATCCCGTGCCCAGCTTTGAGCAGCCTGTGTTGCCCCACGCCCACAACGAAGTGCTGCAAATCGGCACGGATATGGGGTTGCCGGGGATTGCGTGGTTCATCGGGTTACAAATCGCGGCGGCGGCGCTGCTGCTGACCGCTTACCGGCTTGGCAGCCCTGCGGTGCGGGTGGTGGCGGTAGGCGTTGGCGCGGGTTTGCTGGCACATGTCCTGTTCGGGTTGGGGGATGCCATCGCGCTCTGGGATCGCTTCGGGTTTTTGTGGTGGCTACTGCTGGCGCTGGCGGCGGGCGCGGTCAGTGCTGCGCGGTCATCCACAGAAGATACAGATACTTCCCCCTTGCCGGAATGAACCGCGTCTTGCAGGCTGTCATGGAAGTCGGTTATGGTTGTAGCAGGCACGAAAGAAGGGGATTATGAGCGAACAGATCGAAATCACGCTGGAGACAATGGCGAACGGAGGCAGCGCGTTAGGGCGCTCTGCCGGACGCACCGTGTTCATCCCCTATACGATTCCCGGTGAAACCGTGATGGCGCAGGTGGTGGCGGAAAAAGGCCGTACCCTGTTCGCGGAAGGCCAAACGCTGCTCTCCGCCTCAGCGGATCGTGTATTTCCGCGCTGCGAGTTCTTCGGCCCGCGCAAGTGCGGCGGTTGCCAGTGGCAGCACATCGCCTATGGCGCACAACTGCTGCTCAAACAGGATGTGCTGGCCGACCAGTTGGAGCGTATCGGCGGACTGCCAGATGCCGAGGTGCGCCCTGTGATACCCGCACCCGCCGAGTGGGGCTATAACGAACACATGACCTTCGTGCGAACGGCGGATGGGCGACTGGGCTTCCCCGGTGCCATGATCGCCCCCGGCATGGACGCAGCAGCGGCAGTGGTGACGGCTTGCCGGGTGCTGCATCCCGACCTGCTGGAACTGAAAGAATCGCTCGAACTGGAGAAGATGACCGGAATCGAAGAAGCGACCTTCATTCGCACCGATGATGCGCCTATGCTGCTCCTGCGAATGACGGACGATCTGCCGCCGGAACTGGAAACCGATCTGCCGATGAGCGTGAATCTATGGTTGAACAATGGCGAGGCCGTCAACCTGATTGGCGACCTGCACGCGCAGCACACCGTCAGCGGGCATACTTTTCGCGTCACGGCGGGCAGCCCGTTTCGCGCCAATCGCAGCCAGTTACCGGCGCTGGCGGATGCTGTCTGGTCAGCACTGGAACTGACGGGCAGCGAGCATCTGCTGGAGCTGTATGCAGGTGTGGGCTTCTTCAGCGCCTTACTCGCGCCGCATACCCGCCGCCTGACGTTAGTCGAGGATGACTCAGACGCAGTGGACGATGCTGATTTCAACACCCGGGATTTCGCGCATGTGGATGTGATCGAGGGTGCGGTGGAAGATGCGTGGGACGCGCTGGAAGATGGGGTAGATGTGGCGCTGGTAGACCCGCCTGCCCGCGAAGGCTTGAGTGCCGCCGCGCTGGATGGCCTGACCGCACTCGCACCCCGCCGCATTGTGTATGTTAGTGGCGATCCGGCTACGCTGGCGCGGGATGCCAAACGCCTGACTGCACAGGGCTACCGGCTGGCCTACGCACAACCGCTGGACTTCGCGCCGCACACGTTCGCGCTGGAAACCGTCGTCCGCTTCGATTATTTTCGTTAGTCACTGTCATATTGGAAGTCATGGCATAAACGTCTAAAAAAGTGACAAATGTCAATATACAGGCCATTTGGGAGGATGCTACACTCGAAAGTCATACGATTCGGCACACAGGATTGTTGAATGCTATGGAAGATCATCTACAGGAATGCCCAATCGCTCGCGCTGCTGCGCTCATCGGAGATATGTGGACGCTGCTCATCGTCCGTGATCTGATGAATGGCCCCAAGCGTTTTGGTCAGCTTCAGATGTCGTTGGGGAATGTCAGTCCTAAGACGCTCTCGAACCGCCTGAAGATGCTGGAATCGGCGGATATTCTGACCCGCCACGCCTTCGCCGAAATTCCGCCGCGTGTGGAATACACGCTGACCGAGCGCGGTCATGCGTTGTATACCATCATCGAAGCGGTACGCACTTTCGGCGAACAGTATCTGGTCGAGGTTGAGCCGGTTCTAGTGCGCTAGACCGTCCAGCAATAGACGGCGATCTGATAGTCGCCCTCGGCAAACACCCCCCACAGGCCAAAGCCCAGCCCCTCGTATAACTGGCGTAGTTTGACGTTGCCCGCGTTTGTGCCCAGTTTGCGCCCGCAAATCGATTGTTTTTATACAAGCATGTTGGCTAACAGATTGAAATCCATGCTAACATAAGAATCCTCTATTTTGAGTCTACCGTTTGAAGTTGTTAAAACGCATCATGAACCCATTCGTAACGCCGAAACCTGAACCTAGCCTGTATGGATTAAGCAATTCCAACCGCGATTTTAGGAAAGCTCAACATTGGGGTAAGAATATTTTCAATAATGCTTTCCCCGTTGCGCTCGCTTGTTACATGGATTTCAAAAATATACCGCCTATTTATTTCACACTCAACGATGAAGGGAAACTCTACAGAGAAACCATCTCGGTTGATAAAATTTTTGGCACTACGCCGGCAAGCTCCCATACCTATTTCGCATTTGAAAGTGATTTTGTGCCATATCAGCCATTCGTGGTCGGGAATCTCCCGCGTGCTGATTTGGTTGTCATTGACCGAATGACAGGGTTATGTACAAATGCAATTGAAATAAAGCTGACTGCATTGCCTGACAATTCGACATTTAATTTGCCAGAAGAACGCTATGGATGCGAATTGGTGATTAGGCCAGATACGATTATTTATCTTGCGTTGAGTATTGCGGAAGTATTCAAAACAAGTCGTGATCAACTTCTGATGCTATTTCACAAGTTGCCGAAAATTACGGACTGGTCGGATATGGCTGAGGTTTCACCTGTCATTGTGCAAATGGCGGCAGTGTTGGATGAATTAATGGTGAATAATTTGAGCCTACAACGCCCATTAGTGATGCAACCTATTTGGAAAACACAAGGAAAAAGACAGACGCTTCACCAAGATGCTTTTGATATTTTTGTGTGGAGCAATTTCGCTTTTACGAGGCTGTTTTTCCGCGAGAGCAACCTCACACGCGGCACAATATCTCGTGGCGCACGGTCTATCGCATGGTTGACAAAAATGCTTTATGATTTCGCCGTAGAAGGCAAAATAGATTACGGTAGAATCATTGATCGGATGTCCTTTAATACTGCCAATGATAAAGCATTTGCCGTGAATGGCATGATTACCCAACCGTTGATGAGTTCGCCTGAATTGGTCACACCGAGAATAAAAAAGTGGGAGATCAAAAATATTATACTGGGTGGGGGAGAAGTGTTTCTAAGTCCCGAACGAAGGCTAGATGCTGCCATTTTGAACACACCGGGATTGTTTGACTAGGGGAGAAAATGCGAGTCGTTGATCTATTTGCGGGCTGTGGTGGCCTTAGCTTAGGGTTTCAAAATGCAGGATTTGAAGTGGTCGCCGCTTTTGATAATTGGCAACCTGCTATTGAAGTCTATCGCGCAAATTTCAATCATCCTATATACAACCTAGACCTCAAAGAAACATTGGACTACTCGATTTTTGAAGAGCTAAATCCGCAGATCATTATTGGCGGCCCACCCTGTCAAGATTTTTCGAGTGCTGGCAAGCGCGATGAGAGTTTGGGACGTGCCGATTTGACTGTTTCGTTTGCTCAAATCATCGCGCATGTTAGCCCTCAGTTGTTCGTAATGGAAAATGTCGAACGAATCCAGAAAAGCCATAATCTGAGAACTGCAAAAAAGCATTTTAAGAAGGCCGGATATGGATTAACTGAAGTGCTGTTAAATGCGAGTTTATGCGGGGTTCCCCAAAGCAGAAAACGGTTTTTCTTAGTGGGTGAGTTCGGTGGGGAAGATAATGCGCTTTTGCCATACTATCAAAAGAACATGAGCGAAAACCCAATGACCGTACATGATTATTTAGGGGATAGCTTAGGGATTGAATTTTATTATCGGCATCCTCGTAGTTATAAACGCCGTGCTGTTTTCAGCATTTATGAACCAAGCCCGACGGTACGCGGTGTTAACAGACCCATTCCAGAAACCTACAAATCGCATTCAGGAGATGCGGCTCCAATTACATCTTCGTTGAGGCCATTGACCACACTTGAGAGAAGTTATATCCAGACTTTTCCGCAGAACTTCGTATTTAGAGGGTCTAAAACGGAAATGGAGCAGATGATTGGTAATGCGGTTCCTGTCAAGCTGGCTGAGTTTGTTGCCCGATGCTTACTGGAATATCTGCACGATAAAAGTGAAGGCATGCTTATCGAACCAGAACGTTTTGTGCAGTTGGAGCTACTGTAGGACGGTTGGACTAACTGAACTTAGTCCAGCGGTAGACGGCGATCTGATAGTCGCCCTCGGCAAACACCCCCCACAGGCCAAAGCCCAGCCCCTCGTATAACTGGCGTAGTTTGACGTTGCCCGCCCAGCAGTCCAGCACAATCCGGTGCTGCTGTGCGGCGGTTTGCGTTTGCAGCGCCCGCACCAGTTCCGCACCGTAGCCGCTGCCGCGCTGCGCCGGATCAATCATCAACTTGCTCAAGAACCAGTGTCCTGCGGCGGGGATGCCCCATTCTGCCGCCAGTTCCGGCGGTAGGGGTTGCAGGAACACGCCGCCGATGCGTTCCCCGTCCAGCAGTGCGAGGTGCGCGTAGCCCTGCTGCACCATCGCCTCGACGGTGGGCAGCGGAATCGGACCGAACTCCTGAAGGCTGCCGGAACGGGTGAGCACGTCCTGCACCTGCGCCGATAGCGCGTGCAGGTAGGCAACATCGGCAGGCTGCGCCGTGCGGGTATGGAAGGGGGTGGGGTTAGGCGGCAGTGTGTTCAACGGATTCGCCCGCATAGGCCAGCACGATTTGTGAACGCGCAACTCCGGCCTGCAACAGCGCCTCTACAAGCGGTTTGTCGTTCACATCGCGCTCGATGATGATGCGTTCGTCCACCCGCCGCACGATCAGTCCGGCATCTACGATGCGTTTATCGGGTAACTGTCCGATGGAAATCACGGTGAAGGCGGTCTGATCTTTGCTTTCGGTCAGAGTGCTGTAGCCATTCAGCGCCGCGCCGGTATAGCCTTCCAGAACACATCTCAGGGTATCCGTCAGCCAATCCATTGAACCACCTCCTCACGTTCCGGGTCAAACACGATGAGGCGCACACCACTGCGCTGCAAAACCTGATATCTAAATGATTCAGTTGCTTTATTCATAGTACCATTAATTTATTGTCATATTCTCAAGATTGAAATGGAGTATCACCATGAGCCAAACACTAATAAGTTGCCCAAAATGTGGTCATAAATTTGAACTCCGTGAAATTGCAGCGCGTGAATTTGAGGAACAGAAACAACATGCAATAGAATCTGCTGTTGCACATGCACTTCAGGAGGCTCAAAAAGAAAATGATCGTAGAGTAGTGGAACTAGAACAATCAATTCAGAGAGAAAAAGAGCAACGACAGGAAGCCGAGAAGAACGAAAAACAACTACGCGACAAAGCACAAGAGTTAGCAGAAAGAGAAGCAAAAATCGAACTCACTCTGCAACGGCACGAAGAAGAAGTCATAAAAAAACACAAGCAGCAATCTGATGAAAGGATGCGTCTTTCGATTCAGGCTGCAAAGGATGAGCTTGCACAAGATTATGATCTAAAACTAGCGCAGCGTGAGCAGCAACTTGCCGATGCCCGAAAACAAGTGGCGGAATTTCAGCGTAAGTTAGATCAGGGATCACAACAGACACAGGGAGAGGTGCTAGAAATTGAGGTTGAGAGGCATCTCCGTGCAGCATTTCCTTTTGACGTAATTGAGGAAGTTGGCAAAGGCAGAAAGGGCGCTGACATCATTCAGAAAGTATATAACGATCGTCGTCAACCCTGTGGAACGATCATTTGGGAAGTGAAAAATACCAAGAGTTGGAACAATCAGTGGATAGAGAAACTCAAGGAAGATGCCGCCCGCGAAAAAGCAACTGCTATGGTCATCGTATCAACTGCACTTCCAGAAAACATCACCACGATTGGAATTGTTGATGATGTTTGGGTATGCACTTATGCTGTTTCTGTAGGTTTGGCAACTGCACTCCGCGAACAACTCATCCATGTTGATATGATACAGCGTTCATTGGTCAATCAGGGCGATAAGGTGAATGAAATTTATAAGTATATGACCAGCCCTCTATTCAAGAAGCAAGTATCAAGAATTGTTGAAGCGTTTCAGCTTCTTGATAAAGAAATTGACAAAGAACGCACTGCTATGGAAACCATTTGGAAAACGCGCAAAGCACATTTGCAGAAAGTGATATCTCAAACCCAAGATATGTATGCAGAACTCATGGCTATTACGGGAAATGAGATGCCGTCACTAGAAGCATTCACATTAGAAGGTGTTGCTGGTTTCATTCCAGATACAACCTTTTCACAGGATGACTTGCCGGCTTAGCCAACTTGAGTTCCCTGTACATCTAGGTGTACAGGGAACTAATTTTGCCGCACCACCAGCCGCCGCAGGCGACCCGGCAGCAGCGGCGCTAGGCGCTCCCATTCCTCCGCCGCGAGGGGGCGCAGCGCCGCCAGCAACACCACGTAGGCCAGCGCCCCAGCGACCAGCGCCAGCAACGGTTGCACGGGGGATAGCACCAGCAGCACGGCGACCATTGCACCTGTCGAGGCCAGCAGCTTCCATAGCAGGCCGACCCAATTCACCGCGCCAATCGCCCCGCGCAGCAGCAGCGCGAACGGGATGAGCAGCATCAGTTCGGAGGCGATGGTGGTCACGGCGGCGGCGCGGTAGCCGTACATGGGGATGAGAATCAAGTTGCTGATGAGGTTGAATCCCACCGCGAACAGGAAAGCGCGGGTGATGCGCCGCTGGAGATCGAGCGCGATCAGCACATACTGCGTCAGGCTGTTGATCCAGCCAATCGGGATGCTCCAGATCATGAGTTGCGTGGCGATAGCGCCGTCCGGCAGGAATTCGCGCCCGCCGAGGATGCCCGTCAGCGTGTAGGCCAGCGCCGTGAATACCACCGCCACCGGCAGCGCCGTCCCCACCAGCAGTTTGATCGCCAGCGTGTAATAGCGTTTGAGCGCGGGGCGGTCTTCGTGCGCCAAGCGCGACATGACCGGCAGCAGTGCCATCGTGAAGAAGGCCGGAATCACGTTGAGCGCCGCCACCCATTTGTAGGCCACGCCGTACTGCCCGACCATCGTATCGCCGTGAAACGTCTGAATCAGCACGATGTCAATCTGAAAGAAGATGGTCGCCAGAAAATGGTTGAGCATCAGCGGCCAGCCTTCACCCACCATGACGCGCATCAGCTTCGGTTCGGGGCGGAAGGCGTTGGGTTGCCCCTCACGCCCCACGCGCAGCAGATCGCGCCCTGCGTACAACATCACGCCCAGCGTGACGAAGTTGGTCAGGATGCTCACGCCCGCCAGCCCGACCACGCCCAAGCCGCCCGCCAGTGCCGCCACGCCGAACACCGCTTTGCAGATGGTGGCGACAGTAGCAATCGCCGCCGGATATTCGGCTTTCTGGAAGGCGTAGAACAGCGCCGACATGCCCGTGCTCAGGCTGTTGGGCAGCAGGCCGATGTACAGCAGCAGGATGGCTGTCACCGCTTGCTGCGTCAGCGGATCAGCGCCGGGGAGCGCCTGCCGCCCCGTCAGGAAGCCGAACAGCAGCAGCGCCCCCACCGCCATCAGCAGGAAGCGTAGGGCACTGGTGTTGTAGAAGGTGCGCCACGCTTTATCCGGCGTGCGCGAGACTTCGCGGGTAAGGTACACATTCAGACCGAAGTTAGTGAAGATGTCGAACCAGCCGAAAATGAAGGCGGCATAGGTATAGATGCCCGACCCCTCCGGCCCCAGAATCCGCAGCATGACAAACGCGAAGCCGAAATCAATCCCGCGATTGAACAGGTTGAGGATGATCGGCGCGAGGCTGTTACGTGCCACCACTTGCACCCCGCTGGCGTGCGCTTCCCCGCCGATGAAGGTGCGCCACAGGTACAGGCCGCCGCCGAAAATGGCGAGGATCACGCCGATGAACGACGCGAACAACCCCAACTGGAAGCTGACTGGACTGTACACCAGCCGCAGCGTATACTGCCCCTGCGCCAGCGCGGTCTGCTGCGCTTCGGGCAGCGAGTCGCGGTTGGCGGCGAATGCGGTATCCAGCACGGCGGGCGAGAGGTTCACACCGATGAAGTTCTCCAGCACTTTCGCGGTGTCCAGCGGTTGTTCGGTATGGTCATCCCCGCCGCGTGGACGGATGAAGGCCCGCCAGCCGTTCAAATGCGTTTCGCTGACCACCAGCCACGACTCGCTGCCCGGTGTCACATCCACATCAAGGAACTTTTCGCGCCCGCTGTCGCTCTGAATGGCGACGGGCGTATTCTGCGCCAGCGAGTTATCCAGCGCGGGTTCGCTCCCCGCCGCGACGTTCGTCACGAAAGCGCGGGGCAGCGCCGCCGGATTCTCCCAGATGCGGACGGCCTCATCTTCGTAGGCCAGCGTCCACGTCGGGACGATGGCGCTCAAATCGGTGCTTTTGTGCGTCATCACATAACGCACGTTGAGCAGGTTGAAGCGCGGCGATTGCAGCGCCGCCGCCAGATCGAAGTTCATCTCCGGCGGATACGCGGTGTAGAAGGGCGCGACGCGGTTGTAATCCAACTGCACCTGCGGCGCGACGGTACGCATGAAATCCACCGTTTGTTTGGGGATGATGCTCTCGTAGCCGCGAATATCATCCAGCCCGTAGCGCCAGCCGCTGTTGGCGTTCATCAGCGGGCGCTGCGTCGGGTCGTCCAGCGTGGTATAGCGCCAATCACCGGGTTGCGCCTGCAACCACGCAATCGCAGGCGGCGTGAAGTCCAGTAGGGCGGGATCACTGGCGGGGTTGAAGCCCCATGAGGCGATCAGCAAATCCGCGCCGACCAGTGCCAGCGCCAGCCCACCCCACAGCGGCAGGCCGCGCACCCGCATCCCGCGCCGTGCCAGCAGGAACACCGCCCCTGCGCCGACCAGCATCACGCCCAGAATCAGCACATTGGTGAACTGGTAGCTGTAAAACATGCGGGCATCGGCGAAGGCTTCGGTGGCTTTTGCCATGCTCTGAAAAATGCGCTCCACCAGCGGCTCAACCTGCACGTAAAACACCCGCGACAGCAGCAGTCCCCCCAGCGTGAGCGCCCCTGCCGTCAGTAGTCCCCACCCGAACCCGCGTGACAGCTTGCCTGCCGGATGGCGCAGCGCGTCCGCGCCGAAGCCCGCTAGTACTGCCACGCCCAGCGTCACCGCGAAAATCCAGCGGAAGGGCGAGTGCAGTTGGTTGATGCCGGGGAAGCCGTAGAATAGCAGCGCGTAGGTGTGCAGACCGAACATGAACGTCAGCGCGGCGGCAGTGAGCAGCGCGAAAATAGAGCGATACGGCGGCTCGTTCTTCCCCTCGCCCTGAGGGAGAGGAGTAAGGGGTGAGGGTTCTCGGGGGGTGAGGGCATCCACCAGCCCATATAGCGCCAGCGCCAGCGGCAGGATGCCCACATACAGCGCCCCTTCGACGTAGTTCTTGATGCCCCAGTCTATCGTGATGATCGGCTGACCGAGGGCGTTGACCGTCGCGGCCACCGTCTGCCCGCTGAACACATCCACATAGCTGTGGTGGGACGGGTTGCCGTAGAAGTTGGGCAGCGCGAACTGAATCACATCGCGCAGCGGGTGCGCCCAGCCCAGCACCTGCTCCAGACTGCTGCGCCCGTCGCGGTAGTTCAGGCTGGCGAACTCGAACAGCGGGACGAACTGCACTGCGCCCAGCGCCAGCCCGATGCCCATCATCAGCACCAGCCAACCCGCCCGCGCCGCTAATGCCCGCAGGGGACGTTCGCGGCGTTTGCGCCAGCCTTCGACCAGCAGGCGCGCTCCGGCGTAGTAGGCGGTGATGAGCAGCACGTAGTAGGTGATCTCGACGTGTCCGGCGAGGATGTTGCAGCCCAGCGCGATTCCGCCGCCGATCACCCACGGCAGGCTGGCAGGCCGTCCGCGCAGGGCGGGGCGCTGCCGCAACGTGAATTCCACCATGAGCAGAATCAGGGGCAGCCATGCCGCCGCGCCGATAATCATCGGGAACACGGCGCTGATGACGAAGAAACCGCTGAGTTCGTAGACGATGCCGCCCAGCGCCGCGCCCACGCGCCCCACACCCAACCCGCGCACGAAGGCGTACAGGAACGCACCCGCCAGCCACAGTTGCACCACGGTGAACCAGCCATAGGCGGCGGGCAGTGGCAGCACATAGTACAGCACGCTCAACGGATACAGGGCGGATTGCTGTCCGGCGGCGAGGAACGGAATCCCGCCGAACTGATGCGGATTCCACAGCGGGATTTCACCTGCCGCGAGGCTTTGCCGGATGAAGGTTTTCCACTGGAAGTTTTGCAGCACCAGATCGGAAACCAGCGCGTTCTGCGGCACAGATGGCGCACCCGCCGTTTCGCGGTAGGTGGCATACGGCTCGTACTGGTATAGGTTTTCGGCGGGGATGAGGGTGCGCCCGCCCACCGTCTGCGCCCAGAACAGCACCAGCGGCAGCACGAACAACAGCGCCAGCGCGCCTAAATCGGGTACGAAACGACGCATCATCCGTCCTCTCACGGTTAATCCTGCGTGCAACTATACTCGCGGGACGGGCATTTTTCGAGGCGCAGCGGCGAACTGCGGTACAATAGGAACTGTCATCACGGGAATGTGAAGCGTGTGGAGATACGGGTATGCTGGATCGGGCGATGATTTTCGGGTTGGGGGCATCAGTGGCGGCACTGGTGTTCATTCTGGAACTGGTGCGGCGGCGCAAGCTGAAAGAGGAATACTCGCTGCTGTGGCTGGCGACGGCGCTGGTGCTGATTGTCCTCAGCGTGTCGCGTCCGCTGCTGGATGTGCTGGCGAGCATCGTGGGCATCTATTACCCGCCCAGCGCCCTGTTTCTGGTGGCGATGGTGTTCGTGCTATTCATCCTGCTGCACTTCTCCACTGTGCTAACCCGCTTGAGTCAGGAAAACAAAGAGGCCGCGCAGCAGATTGCGCTGCTGCGCTGGCAACTGGAACAGGCGCAAAAAGCGTCAGCGGCGGGCGAGCAGCGACCCGATGAACAACAGGATGACCAGCACCGTCCCGTAAGCGGAGACCACCCATAGGCGCTTGTTCAGCGGGTTGGTGTCCTCGCCCAGAATTTCGCCGGGGTGTTCGGGGTGAGCGCGTAGCGTGAGAATCGGGCTGATGAACCACGTCAGCACGAGTCCGCCCAGCATGCCGCCGAAGTGCGCCCAGTTATCAATGATGAATGCGCTGCCGGGTAAGGCAGAAACCAGCCCGATAGCGAAGTTCATCACCGCAAACCCGATCAGGCTTCTGCGCCGCGCCTGTCCTGCTGCGCCCAGCAGTTTGCGGTGGTGGTACAGGTACACGAACTCTCCTGCGACGATGGCGAACACTGCTCCCGAAGCGCCCACTGAATAGCTGTTCGCGTCACCGAGCAGCGTGCTCAACACCGCGCCGCCCAACCCGCCCAGCAGGTACACGATCAAGAAACGGGCATGTCCCATCAGCCGTTCCAGCGAAGACCCCACCGCGTACAGGATGTACATGTTGGACAGGATATGCAGCGCCGCAGTGAAGTTGTAGTGACCCAGATAGTCGAACAGGCCGGCATGCAAGAACATCGAACTCAGCAGGCGGTAATACTCCCCCTGAACCAGCACCAGTGTGGCATTATTCGCCCCCGCGTTGAACAGGCTGTTATCCCACGCGGGCGAAAGGGCGCGGATGACGAAGATCAGCACATTAATGCCGATCAGCGCGTAGGTGGCAGTGGGTTTGACCGATGGGATGTGCAGCGTGACGCGCTGGCGCGGCGCGTTGGGCGGCGGTACTGCCGGACGGGGCGCTTCTTCCAGCGGATGACGGTTTTGCGGCGGTTGTTCCAACGGGTGCGGATTCGGGTTCATCGTCTGCACTTTCGTGATTATCCCCTTCCGCTGTGGTGCTGCTGCGGATGGGGGGCGACAGGTCAAGGCATACGGATTAGAATTCTACACGATGTTGGGAATGCCGAGAGGGATTATGCCCAGTTACGATTTTCGCTGTAAGGTCTGCGGACACGGCTTCAGCCAGTTCTACAAGAGCTACCGGGATTACGACCCGAACGCCGCCCGCGAATGCCCGCAGTGCGGCAGCACCGAGGTGGAGCGCCGCATTGAACGGGTGAACATCCCCAAACCGGGGCGCGACCTCAGCCGTTTGTCAGCCAACGAGATGCTCTCGGTGCTGGATAGCGGTCAGTCGAAGGATGTGGGGCGCATGTTCCAGCAGGTGGTGGAAAGCACGGGTGTAGACCCCGGTTCGACTTACACCGAAGCTACCGAACGCCTGCTGAAAGGCGAGAGCATCCCCAATGTCGAGAAGGCGCTCAGCGAGAAGCAATCCCCCGCTGCGCCGCCGCCATCTGCCCCCGCGCCGAAGGCCAAGCCGAAGAAAAAAGGCACAGGATGAGGCAGCGCGGAATGCTCCAATTGTTTCCAGTTGGCACAACGACTATAGTTGAGGTGTAGATACGGCGTTAGGTGCGCGATAGGTGCAGCGGCGTACTCTGTGGTGCAAGTCAAAAGCATCCCCGACAGATGAGGAGTATGGACAGCATGAAAGTTCTGGTGACGGGTGGCGCTGGGTATATTGGCAGCCATGTTGTGGATTTGATGGTCAGTCGCGGCTACGATGTGGTGGTGTTCGATAATCTGTACACCGGCCATGCCGAAGCGGTGCATAAAGACGCGCTGTTTGTAAAAGGCGATCTGCTGGATAAGCCAGCGGTAGATAAGCTGTTTGAAGATCACAAGTTTGAGGGCATTCTGCACTTTGCCTCCCACACGCTGGTGGGCGAAAGCATGCAGAAGCCGTGGTTGTACCTGCGCGATAACGCGGTAGCCGCCAGCAATTTGCTGGAAGCAGCCGCCAGCAAATCGGTCAAGCGGTTTATTCTGTCCTCCACCGCCAACCTGTTCGACGCGCCGGAGGTGATTCCCATCACCGCTGAAGAACGCATCGTCCCCGGCAGTCCTTACGGCGAGAGCAAATATTTCGTGGAACGCTATTTGCACTGGATGGAACGCATCTACGGCATGGCGTACTGCTGCCTGCGCTACTTCAATGCCAGCGGCGCGCACCCGCTGGGGCATATCGGTGAAGATCACACGCCGGAATATCACCTGATCCCCATCATTTTGCAGGTGGCGCTGGGGCAGCGTGATAAGCTGACCATCTTCGGGGACGACTATCCCACGCCGGACGGGACGTGCATCCGCGATTACATCCATGTGATTGATCTGGCGGAAGCGCACATTCTGGCGTTCGAGGCGCTGGCGGACGGCAAGAGCCGCAAGTACAACCTCGGCAACGGCAAAGGCTACTCGATTCAGCAAGTGGTACAGATGGCACGCGAGATCACCAGCCATGACATTCCGGCGGCCATCGGCGCACGCCGCGCTGGCGACCCCGCCACGCTGATCGCCGACAGCACCCGCATCCAGAAGGAACTGGGCTGGCAACCAGAGTTTGGCGACCTGCGTAAGATCATCCAGACCGCGTGGAACTGGCATCAGTCGCACCCGCACGGGTACGCCTCCAAGTAAACCTTTAGCCCTCATTCCCCGTGCTGTTTCCCCCTCGCCTATCTGTACTCAGCGGTTGGGAGAGGGGGAAGAGGGTGAGGGCGTTTTGGTGGGCAGCGTCACGCGCACGCGAGTACCTTCTCCCACGCGGCTTTCGATGGTGAGACTCCCGTTATGCTGTTCGATAATTCGGCGGGCGATGGGCAACCCCAACCCGAATCCAGATGTGGTATGCGCGTCATCCCGCCGCCAGAAAGTGTTGTAAATCCTCGGCATATCTTCCGGCGCGATACCTGTTCCTTTATCCACAATCTCGATGGTCATCTGCCCGTCTACTGCGGTGGCGTATAGGTTCACCACGCCATCCGGCGGGCTGAAGCGCACTGCGTTATCCACTAATTGCTGTAATGCCCCCGTCAACAGGTCTTGGTCGCCAATCAAGGTGGGCATATTCGGCTGGAGTTCTAGGTAAATCGGCAGTTTGTTTGCGTACAGGCTACTGACATACTGCAAAATAGATGCCACCTCGACAGGCCGTTGGAGGATGTCGGTGCGTTCGGCCTGCACCATCATCATCAGGCTATCAATTAAACGGGCAACCCGTTTGATTTGCGATTCGATCACTTCCGCTTTGTGCTGGCGGCGCTCTGGATCATCGTACCGCGCCATCAGGTAAGAGGCCGCGCCGATGGCCGCCAGCGGGGTGCGGAATTCGTGCGCCGCGTCGCGGATGAAGTCCGTTAGCATGCCCGTGCGCTCTTTTTCCAACCGCAGTTCCATCTGGCGCTGTTCGGCCTGTTTGCGCTCTGTAATATCGCGGGAGACGACATACGCGCTCAGATAGCTTCCATCCGGCGCATAGTGGTAGCGGGCGTGGTCTTCGCGCCAGAAGTAATGCCCGTCTTTGTGCAACATGCGGTATGAGCAGACTAGATTGTTCTGGTGATGGGTGATCGCTTCCCTAATCATGCCCGTCACGCGCTCTCGGTCTTCCGGGTGAATGGTATCCCATCCAGTGGTTGCATCCATCTGGAGCGACTCGCCGACTTCGCGCCCGTGTTGGAGATCATACGAGGGGGAGGCATAGATGAGTTTGCCCGTTTTGCCATCAATGATGATGATGCCATCCGAGGTGTTTTCCGCAATCATGCGGTATTTTTCCTCGCTCTGGCGCAGCGATTCTTGCATCAGCACATGCCCGGTGATATCGAGGCACGTCCCGATCAAGCGAATGGGTTGACCGTTGTCGTCCAGTACCACTTCACCCTGTTGGTGCAGGTAGCGAATCTGACCGTCCGGCCACACGACCCGATGATCGAATGTACAGGGTGCTTTGTGGTAGAGACTGTCATTGAGGATTTGCCGGGCTGCTTGGCGATCTTCCGGGTGAATGGCATTGATGAAGAACTCAATGGTGGGTTGGACTTCCCGCGTCCGCAGGCCGAACAATCGGAACGTTTCGTCTGACCAACTCAATGTTTGGGTCGGCACATCATAGTCCCAGTCGCCTAACTGAGCGATGCGCTGCGCCCGCGCCAGCTGCACTTGACTCCACCACAGCCGCTGTTCGGCCTGTTTGCGCTCAGTGATGTCATTGCCTAGGCTGATTGAGCGTCCGTCCGTCAGGTGCACATTCGTCCATGATAGCGTCAGTGTTTCGCCCTTTGGCGTGACAATCTCAAAATCATGCCATCCAGATTCACTGGAAAGCATTAGACTGAGCGTTTGCTGTTGGGCGGTTTCGTCCCCATTCCTGCTGACGAGGTCGGGCAAATCAAAATGGGCGTTCAGCGCATCTTTGCTCATGCCCAGTCGCTTCTCCCAGTAAGGATTGCAATACTGCGCTGCCCCCAACGCATCGTAGAAGCCAATCATTAACGGCACATTTTCGACGATGGTACGCAACTGGTCTTCGTTGCGGCGCAGCGATTCCTCCATGCGTTTGCGCTGAGTGATGTCACGCACGATGCTTTGAACGTGCAGCGGTTTTCCGTCCGGGGTGCGGATCAGGCAGCTGTTGATTTCAACGATGATTCGGCTACCCTCTTTGCGCCGCAAAATGCGCTCATAGCGAGGTATGGGTTCGCCCGCCAGCAATCGCTGGTTGATGATTTCAGCCTTCACACTGTCTTCTGGCGCAACGAGGTCGGTGAAGGTCAGGCGGCAGAATTCCTCGGCTGAATAGCCCAGCATATTCTCTGCTGCCCGATTCACCATCATGTACTGATTGTTCAAGTTACGCATGAGTACCGCATCGCTGTTGTTGTCAAACAGCGCCTGATAGCGCCGTTCCGCCATGCGTTTTTCGGTGGCATCCATGATGATCGCATACAGGAAACGACCTTCCCGCATGTCTAACGCGCTGGTATACACATCCACATCGCGTATTTCGCCGGAGGCCATACGGTGTTGCGTCCCAATTACCGTATGCCCTTTCTCGACCACAAACTGCATGATCTGTTGAAGTGCGGTAGGAGTTAGCGTAGATAAATCACGCACATACATGCTACGCAGCTGTTCCACCGTGTAGCCATAGAAGGTCGCAGCCGTCTCGTTGGTATCCACAATGCGCCCGTTACGGGGGTCAACCAGCAGCATGACCGCGCTCTCGTTTTTGAAGAAGCGACGGTAACTGGCTTCGCGGCGTGCCAGCACTTTCTGGAATTTCATACGCACGCTCACATCGTTCTGGATGCCGACATAGTGGGTGAGCCGACTGCTGGCATCCCGAACGGGCGAAATTCGCAGTTCGTTCCAGAACATCGTGCCGTCTTTGCGGTAATTACGGAGAACTGCTACAGCCGACTCCTGTTTTTCGAGGGCGGCGCGGATAGTCTTCAGACCGTCCTGATCGTGGTCATCCCCTTGCAGGAAGCGTGGGTTTTTCCCCACTACCTCGGCGGCGCTGTATCCGGTCAGGCGCTCAAAACCATCATTGACATAGACGATGGGCAAGGTGGGCTGTTGTGCATCCACTACCAACATTCCAGATGAGCAGTGCTGGACGAGCATGGCATGAAAGGATGACGAATCCGTGCTGAACGGAACAGGCGATAAATCACACATGATGGCGTTCCGCTGGTTAGGTTTGCGAAATTATACCATAATGGTAAAAGAAATGATATAAGTGGATTAACAAATCGCGTACTAAATTGCGCGATTTTACAATTTTAGTAAAGTTGATGTTCGGAAATGTCATTCGTTATAGTTTTGTGCCACTAACGTATCGGGGCGCACAAGGAATATAAAAACCGGAGGGCAGGTGCGTCCTGCTCTCCGGCCTGTGAAGGTGAAAACGGGGTTAGCTCTTGGGCAGCAGACCGGGCAGCAGCGCGTACCACTCGGTTGCCCGCACCACATCATCCAGCGGGGTCTGATCCAGCACCGAATGGGCGGTGATTTCGTCGCCGGGGCCGTAGCCGATGCTGGCGATTCCCGCCGTACCTGCCCAGTAGCAACCATTGGTGGAGAAGTCCCACTTGCCGGTGGGGATGGGTGCGCCCCACAGCAGATCGCCAGCCTGCACACCGGCCTGTACCAGCGGGTGCGTTTCGGGGAACGCCCACGCCGGATAAATCTTGTCCAGCGGGAACACGAAGCCGGTGTAGGGATTGTTGCTTTCGAGGAAAGACAGGTAGCCCACTTTCTCGCTCATGCCGTAGACCACCACCATGTTGTAGGCGATTTCCGTCACCCGTTCGAGGTCGTTCTGCGCGCCGGTCGAAATCTCGCCGAAGA
>CAIVEA010000037.1 GCA_903904765.1 uncultured Chloroflexota bacterium | reverse complement strand
GCCACTGTTCATCGGTCATCTCTAGCGCCAGCCCCGCCGGAGGGCCGCCCGCGTTCACCAGCAGCGCATCCACCGCGCCCCATTGAGCGACTGCGCCATCCACCCACGCTTGCAGCACCGCCGGAGTGGTCACATCACCCGCGAAGGCCAGCACCTCCGCACCGGTTTCACTGCGAAGGCGTGCTGCCGACGCTTCAATCGCGGTGCTGTCGCGGCTAATGATTGCCACCCGTGCGCCTTCGCCCGCCAGCGCCTTCGCCACGCCGAATCCCAAACCTTTGCTAGCTGCCGCCACCAGCGCCACTTTGCCTTTCAATCCCAAATCCATGATGTGTATCCTTTCCTGTCCTACGTGATTAGACCAACTCGGATGATAGAGGGTCATTGAATGCGGCGGGGCGCTGCCGGAACACCAGTACGATGCTCACCGCCATGAGCAGCACCGCCACCGAGACGGTTTGCATCATCAAGCCGTATCCCCTCGCCGCATGTAATAACCCGCTGATGCTGGTCGCGCTGAACCAGCCGATATTCCAGATCACAAAGCCCACGCCACTCGCCATATTATGAACACGCGCAGGCACGTTTGCCATGACCAGCGGTTGATATAACGGTTGCATCGTCCCCCGCGCTGATACACCGATGATGAAGGCGATCACACTCAGGGGCAATGTGGGCGCGAGGCTCAAACCGAAGTAAGCTGCCGCCGCGATCAGCATCATGATGAACAGTCCCATCACACTGCCGAAGCGCCGATCCAACCAAGGATTCAGCATGGGGATGAAGCCCATCCCCAACCAACCGATACTGAGAATCGCCCCCACCACATCATCACTCACATGGAAGGTTTCACGGAAAAACAGGTTGAAAAAGGGAAAGGTCAACCCGCCTGTGAAGCCGAAGAACAGCATAGGTATGGCGATCATCACCAACCGCCCCCAAGGAACATCACGGTAGGCGACACGGGCGCGGTTGGCCGCCTGCACCACCGGAAGTGCTGGAACACGCCACAACACCCACACGCTACTGAAGGCAACCGCACAACTGAGCAGCAGCACTGCCGCATAAGCCGTCGTAGACCGTGCCGCCGTCTCCAGTGGGGGCGGCAAACGCAACACCTGCGCCGCCAGCATCGGCAGGAAACCGCCAACGAAGCTGCCAGAGGCGGAGGCAGCCATCGCCACCACATTTTGATACGAGAACAGAACGGGATGATGCTCCGAATGCACCAGCGCCGCGAGGAAGGGATTGAACGCCACCTGATGCGCCCCGTAGAACAGGCCACTCAAAAAGCAACCCAGCGCCAGCGCAGGCAGCGCAGGCAGCGCCAGCGGCAGGAACATCGAAAAAACAACGCCGATCATAGAGATGATCAGCACGCGGCGCGTGCCGTAGCGAGTGGCGATCAAACCAGCAGGCAGGCTCACCAGCAACCCGCTGATGCGCGGGAGCGATTGCAGCATCCCGATGGTTTCGACGGAATGACCGAGGCTGGTGTAGTAAAAGTTCATCAGCACATCGGTGATCCCGAACAAACTAAAATTGAAAATGGCACAAAACAGCATCACCCAACTGACGCGACTCGCGCTCACAGGCGCGAACCAGCGCCGGACAGCATTCAGCATAAATGACCCCAAATTCCATTGACAAACATGCGTGTGGTAAACATGCTTGCCGATTATCCCTCATTTACCATTCGGATGCATAACCAATTCGTCCATCCCATACACAGTGACATTTACAGGCTTGAAAGAATGCACTGTAAGGACAACAATCTGCCTGTCATGTTATTGGATAGAATTACCCTATCCACCTAGAGGAGCCAGTAGGCGGGCATGCGCTTCTACGGGCTTGTAGATGATGAAAACCCAAATTCCAAACCCGAATCAGATTGAGAACCGTTCACTGCGTGACCGCGTGCTGGATATCCTGCGCGAAGCCATCCTGAATGGCGGCCTGAAACCCGGTCAGGCGCTGCGCGAGATTGACCTCTCCGAACATCTCGGCGTGAGCCGCGCCCCCCATCCGCGAGGCACTACAAATCCTGAACACCGAGGGGCTGGTAGAGATTATCCCTTATCACGGGGCAACCGTCCGCTGTCTGACTCGCACCGACATCGAAGAACTCTACAGCCTACGCAGCATGCTAGAAAGTTTCGCTATCCGGCAGATTATCGCTCAAGAAGCACCGGAACACGTCGAGCAACTCTATGCCTGTTTCCACGCGATGCTGGCAGCGGCAGAGGCGGATGATTTGAAGCGCGTGAACCAGCTTGATCGCGACTTCCACAGCACCCTGATTGACCTCAGCGGACACAGCCTGCTACACAAAACATGGAATGTGGTTTCGATGCGGGTACGGTAGGCCATGTCGCTGCTCAACCGCAAAAACCGTGATTTGAAGCAGGTGGCCTATAACCACCTGCCCATCATTCAAGCCATCGAAGCGGGGGATGAACAGGAAGCCCTTCGCCTGATCGAAGCGCATGTCGCCGATTCAAGCCGACTGGTGGTCGACGGTTGGAAAACGCTCGAAACCACCAACCAGCCGTTGTAGGCGCTAGATTTCACCCACATCCACCAGCGGGTACTGGTTGCGATCCGCATGCTGGTACGGGATCGTCTTGAAATCCGGCACAATCGCGCCCGGCGCAGCCACGTAAATGACTTGTGCGGCAATCGGGGAGAAGCGGGCGTAGAAGTGCTGCGTGGATTTGACGATCAGCAACCGCTTCTTCAGCGGGTCAATGCCCACATTGGTGAACACCTCCGGGCTGAAGGTCTGCGTGCGGTTGGAGATGAGCACAATGTCTATCCCGTTGGCGCTGACGGCTACCGAATGTCCTAACAGCATATCCTGACGGGTTTCGTCCGGCCCGAAATACTGGACAGCATTCTCTTTGATGCCGAGGACGGTCACGTTCAAATCCAGCGGGTCGCCGGACATCGGCCCCATCTTGCCGCCGATACGCATATCCAACCGCGCTCCTACGCCGGCATCCATCGCTACCGACACCGCAATCGGGTCCCAGATGCAGCCCACGCCCACGTTTGTAATCCCGCGTTCGATCATACGCCGCACGAGGAATGTCGAGTCACCGGGTGCGCCGCCGCCCGAATTGTCGGAGACATCGGCCAGCACCACCGGAGCGCCCTGCACCGCCAGCGCCTCATCCAGCGCCTCGTCCATACTCAGGTAGCGCGGGTAGGCCGTCTTACGCATGGCGTACAGTTCGCGCCCCAGTTTTGCTGCCAGCGCCTGCGCCTGTGCCAAGTTGTTGTCAGTCACGACCAGCGTGCGAGCGCCCAGATCAGGCACATCGCCCCACGGGAAACAGTGTCCCAGCGACACGGATAGCACGCCGTCATGCCCTTCGAGGGCTTTCATCCGCGCCACATAGCCCTTCATCGGCTCTTGCGTCGGGTAGAACAGGCCGATCATGCGGCAGTCGAAGAAATCCATCGTCGGGCGAATTTTGCCCTCAGCGGTGTCTATTGTCAGGTTGAATAGTTCTATCGCCCGATCTGCGAAATCGGTATGCGGGTACTCTTTGTAGGTGATGATGATGTTGGCGTTATCCACCATCGTGCGCGTGATGTGGCAGTGCAAATCCAGTTCCACGCCAATCGGGACATTCGCGCCGACGATCTGCCGCACGCGGGAGATCAGGTCGCCTTCGCAATCGTCGTAGCCATCCGCCACCATCGCGCCGTGCAAATCCAGCAGCACCGCGTCCACCGGCATCGCCGTCTGCAAATCAGCCAGAATCTCATCGCGCAGCTGCTCGTAAGCTGCTTTGAGCGTCTTGCCAGCGGGTTCGGCAGCGGCGATCAGGCTCTCGAACACCTCCCAGCCCCGCGCCCTTGCCCATTTGCCGAACAGCGCCACAACCGCATCCTTGAAGGGGAAGTGGGTGCTGTAGTCGCCATGCCGCGCCACTGCGAAACTTTTGAGGCTGGTGGGCATAGGTGAAAAAGTGTTGGTTTCCGTCGCTAAAGAAGCTGTGAACAATTTCTTCATAGGGGTCACTCCGTTTCAAAGCAATAATCAACCTGTAAGCCGAACGAAACGATCATAGCGCACAAAATATTTCACGCAAGCATCCTGTCTGCACAATGGCAACACATGCCACCCTTTTGCCACAAACAAAAACCCCTCCAGCCTGTCGCCGGAGGGGTTTCTATTACTGGAACACGTTGCTGCGCTTATTGCGCCGTCCAGCGCCGCTTGATGACGAGCAAACCGATGCCAACGGCACCCAGCAGCAGCGCCAGCAGCGGCGTGCGCCACAGCGGGGTTTCGCCCGTTGCGGGCAGTTCTGCCACACCCACCGTTTGCGCCAACCCCACCACCTGCTCCGGCGTTTCTGCCGTCACAATCGAGGCAGTGTTGGTGATGATGTACGGCAGCTTCACACTCTTGCGGACGCGCCCTTCAATCGTCAGCGTCACCGACTGTCCGGGCGACAACACCGGCATCGTCAGCGTGACAATCTGGCCGGATACGGACAGAACCCCATCAGTAGAGGCCGTCTTGAGGATTTCAACCTCCGCCGGAACCGGATCGGTGATGACGATATTGGTATACGGCAGGTTGCCGGGGTCGGTGGCGGTGATCGTCCATGTCACAGCCTCACCGGGTTTGGAGAATGGTGGGTTCACCGTCTTGGTCAGCAGCGGATCTACAATCACGACCACTGGCGCATCAGGCGGCGGCGGAACGGGAGTCGGCTTGACCGATGAGCCAATGACCGGTGTCACCGTTGACTGATCGTCTTCAATCTGGAAGTTATTCGGTGTGGAATCCGGGTCAAATTGATCCGAGGCTTCGACCTGTGCGGTGTTGTCATACGGGCCATGCGCGTTGATCGTCACGATGATGTCCATCGTGACCGTCGCCCCGTTTACAACCGTCCCCACATCCCACACGCCCGCCACCGGATCGTATGTCCCCGTCCCGGAACTGGACACATAGGTGTATCCTGCCTGAAGATGATCCTGTGCCCTGATGGTGGTGGCATCCTGCGGGCCGTTGTTGGTCAGTTGAAGCGTGAACGTGACCGTATCGCCCACTTTAGGCGTGAGGTTGCTCACCATCTTCTTCATCGTCAGATCGGCGATCCCCTGCGGGGTTGTCACGCTGGCGTGGTCATCATCTTTGCCGTCGCCCGGTGTAGAATCCGGGTCGGTCTGGTCAACTTTGCTCACCTCAGCCGTGTTCGTCACCTGTCCGGCTTGATTCAGCGTCACCTCGATTTGTAACGTCGCCTGACTGCCATTCG
>CAIVEA010000036.1 GCA_903904765.1 uncultured Chloroflexota bacterium | reverse complement strand
GAACTGCGTACCCCGCTGGCAGCCCTAAAAGCCAGCACCGTACTGCTGCTTCGTCCTGACCTCCCCGAAAGCAAACGCAACGACATCATTCACACTATGCATGGGGAAACAGAGCGCCTCAGTCGCCTCACGACTGACTTTTTGGATTTAGCCCGCCTTGAGTCAGGTCGTGCACGACTGGACATGAGCAAGTTCGACCTCAACAAGCTCCTTGAGGAAAGTGTGGATGTCGTTCTCCCGCAAGCTAATGATAAAAATGTAGCTATCCACATCGGCGACGAACGTTTCACTGCGAATGCAGATCGTGGCAAAGTCAAGCAGGTGCTTCTGAACTTGTTGACCAACGGCATCAAGTACAACCGTGAAAACGGCGAAATTTTTATCACCACACAGCAAACCACTGGCGCAGACTATCAGCCCTACATTCAGATCGCGGTGCGTGATACCGGCTATGGTATCTCCAAAGAGCATCAGAAGCACATGTTCGAGAAAGTCTATCGTGTCGCAGATACAGCAGGATTCACTCAAGGGACGGGTTTGGGGCTGGTGATCGCACAGCACATCGTGTTAGCGCATGGCGGTCAAATCTCCCTTGAAAGCGAACAAGGTGTTGGTTCGACCTTTGCTTTCTCCATTCCGATTGCAGCACGCTAAAGACCTGTATAGAGTGGAATAAAAAAACAGGGGTATACACCCCTGTTTTTGTTCTACTCGTGAAACCTGAATTACGCTTCAGCCTGCGCCACTTGCTTACGCGCAAACCAGAACGGGAACTCGCCCTTTTGCCATGAAACCAGCAGTGGAACTGCGATGAAGATGGACGAGTACGAGCCGGTCAGCAAGCCACAGAACAGGATGAACACGAACTGCTTGATGCTCGCCCCACCGAAAATCATGATGGCGATCAACACGAAAAACACGTTGATCTGCGTCATCAGTGAACGATGCATTGTTTGCAGCGTGCTTCGATTGACGATTGTCTCGTAAGGCTCACCCAGATGGCGCGGGATATTTTCGCGGATACGGTCAAATAACACGATCGTATCCTGCACCGAGAAACCGACCACCATTAGCATCGCCGTCAAGAACAGCGCATCAATTTCCCAGTTGAACAGCAACCCCGCCAGAGATTGTACAGCCGCCACAATCAAAACATCATGGAACATAGCGATGATCGCACATACGCCGTAACGAAAAGCATCTGGAACTTGCCGGAACGCCAGCACGATAAATCCAGTTACGATGACCGCAGCTACTAGAACCGCGAAGAAAGCCGCCTGCGTCACTTCCTGACCAATCGTAGCGGATACGTTCTCGTCACGCGAGCTATCGCGGTCAAGCGGGGCAATCGCGTTCAGTGCGCTCAGGATTTGCCGCTTTTCGGCTTCATCGTGATAGCTAGCGCGGACTGACCAGCGAAAATCCTCTTCCGCGCCCAAACGCTGAATGATAGTAGTCTCATCACCAAACTGTGCAAATACTGTTCGCAGGCTGTCTTCAGTCGCGCCTGCCTGCGTAAACTTCAACTCATAAATGCTGCCGCCCTGAAAGTCAATGCTCATGCGGAAAGCCTGCCCGGTTGTGACAACCGAATAGATCATAATGAGCAAGCCGGGTATGATAATTGCCAACGACAGCGTATAGAACCAGCGTCTCTTTTGTACAAGACTGAACATCGTGTATTCCCTCTCGTCCTATACGCCCAACAGCCATGTACGGCTGTGGATTGCTTCGCTAAATAGACTAAACAGAATGTACAGCAGTGTGCGGGTAACGATAATCGCCGTGAACAGATTCGTTATCAAACCCAGAGCCAGCGTAACCGCAAAGCCGCTGACCACACTCGCACCGGGTGTTTGACCGAACAAAAACAGAATACCGCAGATCAAGATCGTCGAGAAGTTAGAGTCGCGGATGGAACTCCACGCACGAGAGAAACCCTCGTCAAGAGCTTCTTTTGCTTCTTTGCCACCGCGCAATTCCTCACGCATACGCTCAAAGATGAGGATGTTGCCGTCCACCGCTGCGCCAATCGAAATCAAAAAGCCCACGATTGCCGAAAGGGTCAGAGTGACCGGAATGATCTTGAAGATCGCTATGTTGATCGCAATGAACACTAACAACGCAAGACTGGCAGCAATACCCGGCACGCGGTAGTTAATCGTCATGAACAACAACACAATCACAACACCAATGATACCTGCGCGGATGCTCAGATTTACCGATTCTTGCCCCAGCGTCGCACCTACTGTTTCACTGCTCAAAACACGCAACGGAATAGGCAGCGCACCCGAACGCAGTTGAAGAGCTAGTGCCTTCGCTTCGGCTTCTGTGAAATTCCCTTCAATCACGCCGCCCGTATCCAGTCGTGCGCGGATCGTTGGTGCAGAAAGCACGATGCCGTCCAGCACAATCGCCATCGGTTGTCCGATGCTGTTCCCGGTGAACGGGCCAAACACCTTGCCACCCTCGGTTGTGAGTTCAAACTGGATCACCCAACGACTGTTCTGCCCGATGCTTGCACGTGCAGCTTGCAAACCCGAACCGGTCATCACCGTCGTAAACGGCTGTCCCGTTGTCGGATTCACAATCGGCTGCGGCTCAGGTGTCGCATTCGGATCAGCAGGCGTTGTGGTCGGTTCAGCCGTCGCTTCTGCACTAGGGGTCGCCTCGGACGCAGTACGTGCATCCTGGATTTTCACCTGCTCCGTGGTCAGGATCTTCTGCCCGACCAGTGAACTTGCTTGCGATGACAATCCGCTGAAATCTACAAATTCCAGCAGCGCCGTTTTCTGGATAGTATCAACCGCCTGCGCTGGATCACGCACCCCGGGTAACTCTACCAGAATACGGCTCGCGCCCTGCACCTGCACCGTCGCCTCGCCCACGCCCAGCGAGTTCACACGGCGCGACACATTATTGGCAGCGTTCCGCAGGTCTTCAGCAGTATAAGAACCTGCTGGCAATTCTGCTTCGAGCAGAACTCGCAAACCACCCACGATATCCAAACCGAGTGCCTGCCGCACATCCAACCGCAGATCTTCCGTGCAATCTCCACCGAAATCGAGGTGGATACCTTGTTCTGGTTTTGGCTTTTCCTTGGTATAGCAGGAATCTGCCACATTTGAGATCAATGTTCCCGGCGTTGCCACCCAGATCGCAAATCCTGTTAAGATCAGGATGACAACTAACCAACGTAAATGGCGTGCCATAGTTTCCCTTTCGATCAACAACAAAGCGGAATGGTTTCAATTCCATTCCGCTTTCTAAACGATATTTCATTGGGCGGGTGTCGAAGTCTCGCCTTCATCAACCTGCCCTATCAGAGCCGCCTTAGCAAACTCCTCTGGATCATAGGGCTGCATCAGGGCCGCCGTGATAAGCCGTACTACTACTCCCGGCGCAATCTCGACGTGCGCTAACCCCTTCTCAGACTCGATTTGTAACACTTTACCCACAATCCCGCCATAGGTGACAACCTCATCACCTTCCGCAAGGGAACGTACATATCGTTGTCGTTTAGTGAAGTCCCGTTGTTTTGGAAACAACACCATCGCCCAGTATGCACCTAGCCCGAGGAGCACTACGAGCGCCAACAATGCAAATTCCATTCGAGTCTCTCTTATTTTTTGGTAAGCCTGCGAAATTATAGCATTGTGCGCTGAAGTGGCAATTGGCAATGTAAATTATCCCTTATAAGTGCGGGTTGCGTGGTTTATAGTGCGTTAGTAGAGGTGCGTTTTGTTGTGTTGAATTGGGCATGTTGGCACTGATGATAACGGGTGGTTGATGACTATGCGCAAGCATTCGTTGTGCAGATTCCACCAGTATCGCATTCAGCAAAAACGCGCCGCCAATAGTCGAAAGCGGCCCCATGTGCAACCCACCACCAATCGCAACAAGTGCATCCCCCGGCACACCTCCATTATCCAGCGCAATATCTGCCGCGTCTGCTAACTTAACGCCTGCCTCCCCCACCGGAAGCTGTGCAGCATACGCCACCGAAGACACTGCCACAACCGTCAGCCCGCACGAACGCGCATACTGCGCCGCTTCAACCGGAACGGCATTCACCCCACTATTTGAAAATACGAACAACATATCCCGCGAAGTAATCCCGTATCGCTGAAAAATAGCTGGGGCAAGGCCACTCACCCGTTCAAACGTCCCGCTGGCAATCGAATTTTCGTGCAGCATCAGCGCCCCGATCAAAATCGGGCACACTGCTGCCAGCCCCCCTGCCCGGTAATGCCCCTCCTCCGCCAGCATGTGCGAATGCCCCGTTCCAAGGATATACACCATCCCATCATTCATGATCGTCCGCGCCACCGCTCCCGCAGCGCGATCAATCGCCTCCGCCTGACTTTCCGCTATGTGGGTCAAACGTTCAATTACCGTAGTCATATAAGCGGTTGCACCAGCTATTGATGTCATCGTTTCCCCCTTGATATTGCACATTTAGCCTAACATCCCACCGCAGCGCAGGCAAGGAATCAGCCCGAACAAGATTACTTGTTCCGTATTTCACAATATCAATTACAATGAATGTGTTAGGCAAATACACAATTGAGGATTGGGGACATGGGCCAACCACATATCGTCATCATCGGCGCAGGATTCGGCGGCTTATATGCTGCTCGACAACTCGCCAACCAGCCAGTTGATGTCACACTGATTGATCGCCACAACTTCCACACCTTCAGCCCCCTGCTCTATCAAGTTGCCACCTGTGGCCTCGATCCTAGTGGCATCGCCTATCCGGTACGCAGCATTTTCAAAGGTGCTCGGAATATCCGTTTCCTGTTTGGTGAAGTCACAGACATTGATACATCGAAGCAGCAGGTGCAGGTGAATACCGAAAGCGGTTTCCATCAGATCGCCTACGATGATCTCATTATGGCTTCAGGCAGCATCACCAACTATTTTGGCAATCACAGCCTGCAAGCGCACGGCTTTGGACTCAAAACACTCAAGGATGCTGTCACCTTACGCAATCACATCCTCAAGCTCTTTGAACGCGCCGCATGGGAAACCGACCCCGCTGCGCGTGATGCGCTCATTACCTTGGTCGTCGTAGGTGGCGGTCCCACAGGTCTTGAAACTGCTGGCGCTTTACTCGAACTCTACCAGTACGTTCTCAAAGAAGAATATGTCCGCCCGCAAGTGAACGGGCCGCGTGTCATACTGGTCGAAGCACAAGATCACCTGCTCGACCCATTCCCTCAACCATTACAGTCTTCCGCGCTCCAGCAACTTCAATCGTTGGGCGTAGAAGTGATTCTCGGCGTACAGGTATGTTCGATAGATGAGTGCCTTATCCACCTCAGTGATGGTCGAGAAATCCCCTCGCATACCTTAGTTTGGGCTGCGGGTGTCAAAGCCTCCCCATTAGCCGAAATGCTCAACGTCCCACTTGAACGCGCAGGTCGCGTCCCCGTAAGTCCGCAAATGCAGGTTGTGGGACTCGATCACGTCTACGCCATCGGCGACATCGCACATCTTCTCGACCCCACAGGCTCACCGTATCCCATGCTCATCCCTGTCGCCAAGCAGCAAGGCGTATGTGTGGCGCAAAATCTCCTCGCGCATTATTCAGGTCAGCCTCAGCAGGCTTTTCGCTATCATGATAGGGGAATTATGGCAACCATTGGCCGCAGTCGCGCTGTGGCATGGATTTACAACCGTGTCATGATGAGGGGTTATCTCGCTTGGGTGGCGTGGTTGGTATTACATCTCATCTGGTTACTAGGCTTCCGTAACCGGATGAGTGTGTTTGTTAACTGGGTGTGGAACTACTTCACCTATGATCGGTCTGTACGGATTATTCTAGATCAATCCCAACCACGCAGCACTTCTCACAAGGACTAACAGTGTCAGCGAAGGAGTCTGTGTAGACTTCTTCGCTGATCCAGCGATCAATCATAGGCCGGATGTACGGGCATCATGCTCCGTCCAACCACGATCTTCTTTCGGCAGTTTAGCGCGGGCAGGCAGTTCAAATACCGCGTACAGCAACAGGAACACAATCCCGGTCAACAGCGCCGACACCGCAGCGGGGATACCAAACTCCCACGCACCCAGCACAATACTGCCTACCAGCGCCGAAGGCAACACAACGAGGTACGCCAGTACACCGAGAAAGTGAAACAGTTTGGCAGGTGTTCCACCATAAATCTTATCTCGCCTCTGCGAGGCTTTGCTGACAGGCACAGCCGAAACAATAGCGAACACCACAATGATGACTAGTGTAACCAGCAGGCGTGTTTCCATAACGGTTTGCTACTCACTCTCGATAGCTCAGGGCGCGGCGGTTTTCACTCGTGTCCAGTGGCGCTCTAAAACAATGTATAGATGAACGGTTGCGTAGCCGGATTGCTCCCCAGCACGATAATCACCGCGAAGATAATCAGCGCGATGAACATCGGAATCAGCCAGTACAGCTTGCGTCTCCACAGGAATTGAAGCAGTTCGCCCAGAATGCCCATGCGGGCAATAATATCACGCATCGTTCTCTCCTCACTTGTCCTTACGAACCAAGAAACTGTTCAGAACAAGATAGTCAATATCGCTGTTCTGGAAAGTATTCCACGCATCTTTGGGCGACGACACAATCGGTTCACCGCGCAGGTTGAACGACGTGTTCAGCACCACTGGAACACCGGTAATCTGTCCGAAACGCTCAATCACGCCGTAATAACGCGGATTTGTCTCGCGTTCGATAGTCTGCAAACGCCCCGTCCCTTGATGGCAAACCGCCTGCAACTGATCCTGTTTATCAGCCTTGATCGGTGCAACCATCAGCATATAGCGCGGCGCTTCATGCTCCTGCACACCTTCGTAGTCGAAGTACTCCTTCGCCCGATCACGCAAAATCACCGGCGCGAACGGACGGAACGGTTCGCGGAACTTGATTTTGGTATTGACGACTTCCTTCATTTCCTCGGTACGCGGATCAGCCAGAATGCTACGGTTACCTAGCGCACGCGGCCCCCACTCGAACCGCCCTTGGAAGAACCCGACCACCTTTTTTCGAGTCAAACCTTCAGCCACTGCATCCATCAGCTTGCTGTCATCCGAGTCATACGACTCGTAGCGTACACCCTTGCTATCGAGAAATGCCTTGCATTCCGCATCCGTGTACGACTCACCCCAGTACGCATGCGGCATCACCCACCCACGCGGTTTGCCCAGCACCATGTGGTACGCCCACAATGCTGCACCTAGAGCGCCGCCATCATCACCAGCTGCGGGCTGGATGTAAATCTCATCAAATGAAGTTTCCTTGAGCAAGCGATAGTTTGCTTTGGTATTCAGCGCCACACCACCCGCCATCACCAGCTTTTTCTGCCCAGTTTTCTGGTGCAGATAGTTGCAGATGTTAATAAGCGCATCTTCCGTCACCCGCTGAATGCTGGCCGCAATATCAGCAAATCGCTGATTCTCATTCATAGCAGCCTTCTCAGCCGCCCGTTCAGGATTCGTTACCTTCGTGAAAAAATCCCCTTCAGGATGGCGGGGAACACCGAACAAATCCACAAAACGCTGGTTATAACTGTTTTCGGTGGAGTAGTGATAGCTGAAGTAGTCCATATTCATGTGGAAGCTACCATCGCCCGGATTCTGGGTGAACAGCTTATTCACCTTATCTACATAACGGGGTTCTCCATAGGGAGCCATCCCCATCACTTTATACTCGCCATTATTCACGCGGAAACCTAGATAGGCAGTGAAAGCCGAGTACAACAAACCAATCGAATGTGGGAAACGCTGCTCTTGGAACAGTTCAATGTTGTTCTGCCCAGCGCTATCGCCTTCCCATCGGCTAGTCGCTTGTCCCAGAGTCGTGCTTGTCCACTCGCCTACGCCGTCTACGGTGAGTACCGCCGCATCCCGGAACGGGCTGCAAAAGAATGCGCTGGCCGCATGGCTCATATGATGATCGCAAAACAGCACACGATCATACCGAACGCCCACTTCGCTCTGGATGATATTCTTCACCCATAGCTTCTCTTTCAGCCAGTTTACCATCGCATCGCGCCACACATCCGCCGATTTAGGGAACGTGCTCAACGTGGAAAGCACAATACGCTCAAACTTCACCAGCGGTTTCTCGTAAAAGACCACGTATTCGAGGTCTTCGCCCTTAATGCCAGCCTGTTTCAAGCAATATTCAATCGCCTTTTTGGGAAAGCCATTGTCATGCTTCTTGCGACTGAATCGTTCTTCCATTGCAGCGGCCACCAACTTGCCGTCTTGCAGCAACGCCACCGCTGAATCGTGATAAAAGCAGGAAATACCGAGGATATACATATCGGTTAGCCTTGTCGTTTCGCAGAGTCCAGATCATTCTGGATCGGAGGGCGCGACAGCCATGCTTGGGTCGCATCAGCCTTACGAGTAAGTGGATCCGATGTGAGACGTGACAATAACCCAAATGGGACAAGAATAGTGAAGTAGAACAATGTAGCGATGACTTTCGCTTCCACATCGCCCACAATTGCGGCGATGATTTT
>CAIVEA010000035.1 GCA_903904765.1 uncultured Chloroflexota bacterium | reverse complement strand
TTCCAGCAGTGCCCCGCCGCCCGCCAGCGTCGCCACCCGCGCCCCCGGCACAGCCTTGAGCGTATTCAGGCCAATGGGCGCGAGCATCCGTTGGCTCAAAAAATTGTAGTCGTAGACCGTCTTCAGGCGATAATCGCCCGTTCCCGGCGCATCCAGCATTTGCATATCCAGCGAGATCAGGCCGAAGCCATAATCCGGCTGCACCGCTTCCCACAGGGTTTGGGCGGCATCCACGAACGCACGCGCCCCTTCCGGCTTGAGCGCCACCGGACGCGGCGTGGCACAGTACAGGCGACGCGGCTGATTCAGCACCACGCTCACCGTCAAATCCAGCGCCCCTTTGAAGGCCAGATACGCGCTGCGCGTGCCGCGCCGCAGCGCCCCACCCCATGCATCCGCCGCCGCCGCGCCATCCTCCAGCAGGAAGCCGGACTCTCGCAGCGCCGCCACCCCCGGTGTGAGGACAGCCGCATCTTTCAGCGTGACCGTTTCCGGGAAGTCAAACACGATATACACCGTCAGATAACACATGCGGAGTTAATTCCTATCGCTCGTTGAACGATCCAGTTGCCGGGCATAAGCCAGCGCGAACTGCGTGGCGCGTTCTAAACAGGCCGGGTCAATATGCTCGCTGGTGTCGCTGCTCTGATGCCAGTTGACGAGGTAGCCGTCCGCGCCCACGCCCACCAAGCACAGCCCGCGATAGCCGCGCTCCCGCAGCGCCGCCACTTCTTCGAGGATAACCATCTCGCAGCCTTCGACCTTCCATTCGGGGTGCGCCGCGCTGGTCGCCTGCGCCAGCGCCACCGACTCCGCATCCGGCTCATACGCGCCATCCCACGCGAGGCTGGAATGCCGCGAGACATACGCCAGCCGTCCCGCGCCAACCATCTCGAAATCCACGAAATAGGCATCCTTCAAGCGTTCGCCGTGCGCGTCCAGCAGCGCATGCGTACCCAGCAGCCCCACTTCTTCCGCGCCCGTGAAGGCGAACCACACTTCGGTATGCGGCAGGGGATTTTCGCGCAAATAGGCCGCAAGCCCCAGCGTGCAAGCCACCGCCGTCGCGTTATCGTTCGCGCCGTCAATCCAAGGGCCGATCTCATCCGCCAGCAGCAGTCCAAGCACACCCGCCACATCCAGCGCCGACATTTGTTGAGCGCGGCGCAGCGTTTTGCGCGGCAACATCACCCGCGCCAGTTGCAACGCGGCATTCGTCCCCACTGCCAGCGCCCCCATCAGCGAAGCCGTCGTCAGGAAATGCTTGAGCAGCGGATTAAACGTTAGGCGGTGGCGGTTGGCATCCACATGACCGATGAATACCAGTGTGTGTTGGGGCGCATCCGGCGACAACGCACACGGCACACGTACCACCTGCGTCCCGCTGAGGCCAGTTGGCGCGAGGGTAGCCAGCGTCGTGCGCCGTCCGCGCATCGAATCATGCGCCTCCCGCAGCCCGTACAGACCGAGCAGGCCACCGATCAAGCGCCCGATACGCCCCGGTAAAAAGTTGCCAACCAGCGCCAGTGCCACTGGCAGAATCAGCGAATAGCCCCATGTGCGGGGCGACTGGAAGGGAATAGTTTCAATCGCGTCAAAACCGACCTGCCGCAGGGTGCGGTTCACATACGCATGTGCCTGTGCCTCTCGCGGGGTTCCGGCGGGGCGCGGGCCGATGTCGTCGGCCAGTGCGCGGACGTGTGTCATCAATGCCAAACGTGATAGGAAATCAACCATAATAGACCTCCCCATGAATCAAAACAGGCAAGACCATGATAGCCTTGCCTTGTAGAGAAGTCGAACACAACCGACGGAAACCGTGCGAATTAACGCTTGGTGTAGGTCGGAGCCTTGCGGGCACGCTTGAGACCGGGCTTTTTACGTTCCTTAACGCGAGCATCGCGTGTCAGGTAGCTGTGTTCGCGCAGCGCCGGCTTCAGTTCGGGATCAATCTTGATGATCGCACGGGCGATACCCAGCAGGATCGCGTCGCGCTGACCGCTGATGCCGCCACCATTGACGTGAACGCTGATGTCGTAGCTCTTGCCCTGACCAACAGTGGTCAACGGCTCCAGCAGGATGTCCACATCGCCGGGACGCGGTAGGTAATCGCTGCCATCCTTGTCATTGATGACGAGGTTGCCAGTGCCACCGGGATACAGGCGCACGCGGGCGGTCGCGGCCTTGCGGCGGCCAATGCCTTCGTAATATTGAGCAGCCATTACTTAACCTTCCTAAACTTCCAGCACTTTTGGCTTCTGCGCGCCGTGCGGATGTTCCGCGCCCGCATAAACCTTGAGCTTCTTGAGCATATTGCGACCCAGTGCGCCATCCGGGAGCATTCCCTTCACGGCTTCGGTAATCACACGATCCGGGAACCGCTTGAGCTGGTCGCGGAGGGTAATCTCCGACAGGCCGCCCGGATAGCCCGAATAGTGGTAATACTTCTTATCATCCAGCTTATTGCCGGTGACGGTGATGTGTTCGCAGTTGATTACGATCACATAATCGCCCACGTCTTGATTGGGCGCGAAAACAGGCTTGTGTTTGCCGCGCAGAATCGGCGCCAGCCGCGATGCGAGCCGCCCCAAGTTCTGGCCCTTGGCATCCACAATCCACCACTCCTGAGGAGTTTCAAGCGGTTTGGTTGTGAAAGTCGTCTGTCTAGCCATAATCCTTCATTCCTCCGGCGGGCGACTCTCACCCGCGTTGTCTCCGTCATTGTAGTCGGGATACCGCACAGCCTCAAGCGTCAATCCCTGCGGCGGGGCAATTGGACTGTTCGGGGTCAATTTCGCTCCGCGAAAGATTGCCTCGAACTCCTCAACGGTTAGCTGGCCGCGCCCGACTTTGACCAGCATCCACACCACACGGCGAACCATGTGCTTCAGAAAAGCGTTCGCCTCGATGGTAAAGCGCCACAGCATCCCGAAGGATGTGCTTTCCGAGCGCCAGAAGGCTTCGTACACCTCGCGCACCGTGCTATCGCCGGTGGGCGGCTGACCGAATGCGCCGAAGTCGTGCCGTCCGATCAGGAGTGAAGTCGCCGCGTCGAGCGCCTCGCCAT
>CAIVEA010000034.1 GCA_903904765.1 uncultured Chloroflexota bacterium | reverse complement strand
GGGCAAAACGACTGGAATGCGTGGCAACGCTTCGGCAAATCGTCCTGCGATGCACACAACCGCGCCTACAAGCACGGCGCACAGTATTATGTCGCCCCCAACGCGGATCGCATGTTGATTGACCCGCGCACCGGGAGCTTCCACTTCGGGGCGGATCAAACGCTCCAAGATTGGCTCAAAACAGTGTGAGTACCTTCCAAGCACAGTTCAGCGGGCAAACCGCGCTCGTCACAGGCGCAGGTGCAGATGTAGGCCGGGCTATCGCGCTGGCGCTGGGCGCAGCAGGCGCGGCTGTCGTGGTGAACGATATCAACCCGGATCGCTGCGAACGCATCGCCAACGAGATCATTGCGGCGGGCGGGCGGGCGCTGGGCTGGCAGGCCGATGTCACCAACCGCTTTCAGGTGGGGTCGCTCATCGAAGGGGCGCGGGACAAATTCGGCCGTATTCACCTGCTGGTAAACGCAGCGGGGGCGCTCAAAACTGGCCCGATGCCCAAGCTGGACGAATGGGACTGGCGGCGATTGCTGGAAGTGAACCTGACGGGCGCGTTCTTCTGCTGCCAGCTCGTGGGCCGCGTGATGGCGGACGAAGGCGGCGGCGTGATTGTCAACATCGCCTCCACCGCCGGACATCCCAACCCGCTGCCAGATGGTGTGGGCTATGTCGCCAGCAAAAGCGGCCTGATCGGCATGACCAAACAGTGCGCCCGCGAATTTGCACCCCTCGGAATCCGCGTGAACGCGGTCTGCCCCGGCAATATCGCCCTCAACGGACAACCGGAAGGCCAGCCTGCCAACGCGCAGGAGCGTTACGGCACGCCGGAAGAGGTGGCCGATGTGGTGCTGTTCTTGTGTTCGGATGCGGCGCGTTTCATCACCGGACAGTCCATCAACGTAGACGGCGGCGAGGCCATGTTGTAGCCCTCTTTCTAAGCAAAATAAGCCTTTTCCCGCAGCGCCAAACCGTGCTACAGTGGCATTTCCTTATGCCGTGTTCCTGTTAAAAGGCGCTGCGGGAATATGGCTGTCGAAGAACTGCATGAATAAGGTGTTGTTATGCCCCGTGTTTTCCCCCGCCCCCACCGCTGGCTGATCGTCGGGCTGTTCGCCGTCCTGTTGCTACTCAGCATCGGCCCAGTGTTCGCCCATGCCAACCTCGATCGTTCCGACCCGCCAGAGAACGCGGTGCTGCCAGCCACCCCCGGCGAAATCCGGCTGTGGTTCACCGAACCGCTTGAACCGGCCTTCAGCAAAATCATCCTGCGCGATGCGACCGGCAATGTGCTGGAGATGCCGCCCAGTCAGGTTGACCCCAACGACCCGTTGCAAATGGTGCTTGTCCCCACCGAATTGCCGGAGGGCGTGTACACCGTCGCATGGCGGGCGCTGTCGCAAGCCGACGGGCATCCTTCGCTTGGCAGCTTCCCGATTGTGATCGGGGATGCGGTCAGCGGCCTGTCCGCCGCCACCTCTAGCAGCGATGCCATCCCGCCGGAAAGCGCGGCAGTACGCTTCGGCAACCTGTTCAGTCTGGCGATGGGTGTGGGCGGGCTAGCCTTCCTGTTGTTCGTGTGGCGGGCAGCCGTGCCGGAAGCGGGTACGGACAGCGAACGCCGTATGATACGACTGGTGTGGGTCGGCTGGGTGCTGATCGGTGTGACGGGGGCGCTACTGGCGTTGCTCCAGCATGCGCTGGCGACGGGCAATCCGCTGCTGGTGGGCATCAACAGCGACACCCTGAACGCGCTGGTGCTGAATACCCGCTTCGGGCATCTGTGGCTGCTGCGAATGGCGCTGTGGGGCGGCATGGGCGGCGCGTTGTGGTTCTCCCGCGAAGATCGCTTGTTCGCGTGGGTGGCGCTGGCCTTAGGCGGCGGTTTGTTGATCGCCCAGAGTGCCTTCAGCCATGCCAGCGGCGCGTTTGACATGACTACGGCGGTCATCGCCGATTGGCTGCACCTGACGGCAATGGTGGTCTGGGTAGGGGGACTGATGCAGTTCGTGAACAGCATCGGCGTGGTGCGCCGCCAGTTCACACCCGCAGCGCCCATCCTCAGCCGCCTTGTGGCGCACTTCACCAATTTCGCCCGTGCTTCGGTGGCGATCCTGTTCCTGACCGGCCTGTACAGCGCATGGCTGCAAGTCGGCTCGGCGGAAGGTATGCTCAACACCCCCTACGGACAGGTACTGCTGGTCAAGCTCGTCCTGATCGTTCCCACGCTGGTGCTGGCCGCCGTGAACCTGCTGTACACCCATCGCGGTCTGACCGCAGGTAATGAGATATGGGGCAAGCGCCTGCGTCAATTGGTCGGCGCAGAAATCGCGCTGACGGTGGGCGTGCTGATCGCCGTCGGCATGATGACCGCCGCCTCGCCCGCCCGCACCACACTGGTACAGCGTGCCGCCAACCCGCCGCCGCCACAGCCTCAACCCATCATCCTCACGCAGACCACAAACGATCTCACGCTCGAAATGACCATCGCGCCCGGTTGGGTGGGCGAGAACACCTTCAGCCTGAAGCTGACCAGCGGCGGACAGACGGTTAACAACGCCACCCTGATTCGGATGCGCTTCGAGAGCCAGAGCAGCAATCAAGGTGAAAGCGAACTGCGCCCTGCCCTGATCGGGGACGGCCTATACGCCATCACTGCCGCCAACTTGAGCGCGGTGGGCGATTGGCGTGTCCGCGTGACGGTGCAGCGCCCCGACCAGTACGACGCGCTGGCGGATTTCACGCCCAATATCCCCGCCGCGCCCGAACCGCCCGTCCCGGTCATCCTGCCGGATTCCAGCGAACCGCTGCCCAACCGCATCCTGATGCTCGTTTTGTGCGGTGTGGGGGCACTGGCGCTGGGCGGGTTCTTCCTCGGCGAAAACCGTCCGCGTCCGGTACGCCTTTCAACGTTGCTGGCGGCTGGCCTGCTGCTGCTGGGCGGTTCGCTGCTGCTGGCAGCCATGCAGCCCGCGCAGGCTTCTGTCAGCGAATCGCAGGTGGCGAACTCAGAATCCGAAGTCGTAATCGCCGCCGATGCGCTGATCGCCACGCCCGCCCCCGCGCCCAAACGCGATGCCCGGGTGTTCGCCGCCACCGATGCTGACGCGCCCCTCATCATCAACGGGCAGGGCGAGATTTTGCAGCGTGGCGAGGATGGCCTGTGGCGCGTGCTGCCGCTGGAAACGCCCGCCAACGATGTCTATGTAGATGCCAACAGCGTAACATGGGCGGCCACCAGCGCTGGCCTATACCGCAGCACCGACAAAAGCTGGACGCTGGTGGATAACCTGCCCGTCACCCGCCTCGACCTGATGCACGGCTACCTGTTCGCGCTCGGCAAAGGCCATATCACGCAAGCGCCTGCGGGCGGCGGCAGCCTCGAAAGCCCGCGCCGCTTGGATACACCCCTGCCCGATCAAGATGTGGTGGCGCTGACCATGCTGGGCGACCACAGTCACATCATCGTCACGGGCGGGCAGTTGTTCCTGACTCTCGACCTCGGTTTGACGTGGCAACCCGTCTCTGCGCCGGACGGTCAAACGGTGCAGATGGTCGCTACGGATGCCAGCGGCAACCTATTAGCCACCACCCGCGACGCACTCTATACATGGGTGTACAGTACGCAGACGTGGAACAGTCCGGTGGCGCTGCCGGATAACGACTCCAGCCCGATTATCAAGGTGCTGAACAACGAACTGTACGCGGTGGGCGGCGGGCGGGTGCTGCGCTTTCTCGGCCTCAAATGGTTGCCACTGCGCCTGCCCGAAGGGGACGGCATCTTCATGACCGGACTCACGGTGCAATACCCGCAAATGTTGTGGGCAGTGGACTCCGCCAGCGATACGTTGTGGTCAAGCAGCGATGGCATCAACTGGGCGCGGCAGGTAGTGGAGATTGCGCCGCAATAAATTTCGTTATATAACCCGAATCAAAGGTTCGTTCGGGTATTGCACTACCACATAACCCCCTGCCGTAAAATACTCCGCAGTTCACATCGCTAACGGGAGGGGGCAATCATTATCCAAATCACTTGTCCGTTATTTCACAACTATCGGAGTTATATATCTATGTCGAATTTTGATGAATTTATCGAGCATCGCACCAAAGTTGGTCGTCTATCGCTCACGCGGGGAACAATGCTCAGTTTGATTCCGCTGGCGTTAGGCGTGCTGGTGATGGTTGCGCTCACCATATTTTTTGCCCGCCGCACGGATATTCATCCTGATTTGCTATTCACGGATGTCAGCGACTTTGCCGATTACGTCAAGTACCCGCAACCGTACATCGGCCTGTTATCGCAAGTGGGATTGATCTTCTGGTTCAGCGGCGGCTCGTTCTGCCTACTGGCAGGGCTGATCCTGCTAGACACCGGACGCACCCCCAAACGTACTACATTGTACATCCTCGCGTTAGGTGCGATGGGATTTTATCTAGGGCTGGATGACATGCTGCTGCTGCACGAACATCTGCTGGTCGTCTATTTTCACCTGTCCGAAACGCTCACAAATGCGCTGTATCTAGGCGCATTCCCACTGCTGATCGTCTTATTCTGGCGCGAAATCTGGAAGACGCAGTTCACCTTTTTTCTTCTGTTCGTGGCGTTGCTGCTCTGTTCAGAGATCGTGGATATGACCCGACCAGACGCAAACGCGGCCATTCTGCACACCATCCCTATGTTCACGATGCTGGAAGAAGGCACAAAGTTCCTCGGCCTGATCGCCTTCTGGATTTACTGCCTGCGCCTGAGCTTCCGCACCCTCATCCCAAACCAGCCCGCCCTGCCGTCTTCTTAAAGCGAACAGTCCGCTACCCGAATCAAAACGGGGCAGGTTATACCCGCCCCGTCGGTTTGCTGATTATCCCGCTACGCCGTCTATTTGTTGACGGTACGGAAGTAGCGCGACACGAAAATCACACCCACCAGCGCGATGCCAATCAAGGCCATCATCGCCACATTGGCATTACCCGCTGCCAGGTCCTCGAAGAAACCGGTCTGCGGCAGCGCGTCGGGCGTGGGCGACGGGCCGAACGGGGTGATGTTCAAGCCACCTTCCTGTGTAGGTGTACCACCGCCGCCACCCTGTCCGGGGCCGATCAGGATCGCCAGCGCCGTCGCCGTCAACTGCACATCATTAATGCTCAGGCCGGGTGTGACTGTGGGCGCTAAGGCGGTCAGCGTGGCAGCCTGCATCGTCATCTCAAGCTCGCGGGCGCTCTGGGTTGCCAGCGCGTTCGCCGCCTCTTGCGTGGCATCCAGCGTCGGCTGAATAGCGGGCGTGGGTGTTTCCGTCGGTGCAGGTGTGTCGGTAGGCGGTTGCGTCGGTGTGGGCGCGGCAGCCGTCTGAGTCTGCGCGAAGGCCACTTCCGCAGCCGCCGTCGCAGTGGCAAAACCCAACGCCTCGGTGGTGGCGTTCAACTGGGTGATGGCGGTGGAGGTGAGCTGAATGGGCGAAGGACTATTGTTGCCCGTGGCAATTACGACCAGCGCCACCAGACCGCCGATGAACAACACAATCATCAGGATGGCGATAATTAGGAATGGACGGCTGACCCCGCGCTGTTGCTGCGCGTCGTCATCCATCGCCGGCATGTCTTCGCCCTCAAAGCCGAAACCCTGATCGCCCGCTTCATCCATATTCAGGTCGGCATCATCGAAAGCGAAATTATTCAGGCCGTCGCCTTCCGTATCCTCAAAATTAAACTCATTGTTGTCATCGTCGCCTTCTAAATCTTTACGATTGAAGCCCATAGTGAAATGCTCCCCTCAGGAATGGCGGCGGATTATGCCTGCCTATTATCGCCCGAAAACCTCTAAATTTGCTAGTGGAATGACCAACTTCTCGCCCGTCAATGTTTCAACTTCAGCGCATAACGTCCGTAGCCCATTTTCTAACAGAATAGGCGCTTTTGGCAAACTGAGTACGCGCCCCGTTTGTCCGGCATGAGGCTGGCGCGTCAGGCGCACCTGCGTCCCCACATTCAGCGGCACATTGGCCTGCGGGCGTGGCGGGCGGTTGGCGGCGCGACTGTTGGGGTTGATGATGGCTTCCGGTCGGCGGGCAGACCAGCGTTCCGGTTGTGCCGCATCCAACAACACCTGTTTCCCATTCAACCCGGAAAGCATCCCAAAAACGGTAGCGCTCATCCGCACTGCGCCAAACCCCTCGACCAGTAACACTGCTCCGGGCGCTGCTTGCGTCACCTCAACCAAATCACAATCCATGCTAGGGGCGATAATGCCGCCCAACCCTTGCGTCTCCAAAACCATCAGGCCAGTGGCACGTAACGGACGGCGGGTGACGACGATTGCGCCGCGATACTGGATGTCGAGGTCTTCCCCGTACAGGCTTTCGATGCCATCCTCCGGTTCGGGGCGCAACGAGCCGATGGAACGTTTGCCATTACCCCACACGCCCTGCACCAACGCGCCGAAGGTTTCCAGCACCACGCCTCGACCGTTTTCCACGCCGACCACTGTCGCATCCACGCCAGCTTCCAGCGTGATTTCTTCCGGTTCCACCTGCACCACAATCTTACCATCTGCCACCAGCGTCACTACACCCGTGACGGGCGAAAGCAAACGCTTGCTACGCTGTCCAGCACGTCCCGCCAGCGGCGCTTTCACCTCGACAGTTTCGCCCACCTCGACCAGCATCAAATCCGCCAGATCAGCAGGGTCTTTCAGCTTGAAGTAAGCTGCGCCTTCCACAACCACATAGTGCGAGGGCAGCACGCCGCGTGCGACAATATCGCGCAGATTCACCACCGCGCCGTTGCGAACATCCACCCGCACCACAGCATTTTCCGGCAGGAAACGCTGGCGGCGGATGACGGTCATATCCAGCACATGGCGTTGTTCAGGATAATAAGGCATGGCGTATCTCCGCCTTTATAATCGGCGCAAGTCGTCTAAATCACGAATATCATCGGGCGGTTCGGGCAGATCAACATCATCCACGAACGTGTCCAGATCGGGTTCGGGCATGTCGTCACCGCTGCTGGCCGCCGCAGCTTTGCCACCACGTCCAAACAAGCCACGACGCGGCTTCTTTCCGCCTTTGTCTTTTCCCTTACCCTTGCCTTTATCAGCTTTCTTGTCTTTGCCGCGCCCGAACAGCCCCTTACGGCTGAGGGTATCATCGGGGCGATCTTCGCTATCATCTTCATCTGCTGCCACCAGCAACCATGACGGGTCAATCGGCTTGAGTGGATCGCCCGTCATTTCGGCGATCCACTGCGGCATCAACTCCGCCCGCAGTCGTGCATCCCGGATCAGCGTTAATGGCCGTCCGCGCCCGTCGAACACCAGCCCGCACGAGCCGCCCACCGCCGTTATTTTCAATTTGGAACGTCCACCGACTTTCAGGCCGCGTCCGGCATGAACTTCGACATCAGCCACATGGTTCGCACCCAATGGATACACCCATAAATGCCCGACTGGAACATCGTGCTTCACCACTTCGCCCGTTTCCAGAACAATCTTGACTTTGAGCGCCGTGCCTTTAGGCTGCGGCACACCTTCGATGCAAAAAGCCGTCCCCAAACGGTCTAATGCGCTGCCATCCAAAATTTGCACCACAGCTTCCGGGCGGACACGAGCCAGCGCCCCCAATGAGGCCACCAACCCGTAATGGTCAGCATACATGCGAACAACGCCCACCGGCTGTAGTGAGTCCAGCAATAGCAGCGTGCCGTAACCGGCGCTGCCCGTGCGCGTGAACGAAGCGCCTGCGCCGATGATGACCGCGAAAGGCGGCATCAGGTCAGGCGCTTCGGCATGTGCTGCCGTAGACCATGCGGGACGGGCAGCCGCCAGCAGCGTTTCCGTACCCACGCGCAACAGCGCATGTTCCAAGTACAACCCCTTCAACGATTCGGGGACCGTGCCGGGGCGCAGCATCTTATTGAGCGCGTAATGGCGAATCTGATGTTTGGCATCCACATACGGCAACCAGCGGCGCACCGCGTCCTCGCCGGCCAGTTCCAGCAGGGTTTCGGCGCTGTGTCCCACACCAATATCGGTGCGAATGGTGGTACTCACACGACCATTCAGCGATGCAGCCAGCGTACTCACTGCGCTGCCCACATCCAGAATCAGCACGCCACCCTCAACGGTTTTGCCCAGATAATCGGCGATCAGGCTGTAGCTCTGCGCGGTGGGCAGCACGCCGAGGCTACTCATCTGCCCCACCGGGCCGTAACCACCCCGGCTGGCCTGTTGCTCGTTGAAGGCCAGCGCCAGTTGGTTCTGTGCCGCTTCGAGTTGCTCTTGTTCCAACATGGGGCGCACGTTCGGGGCGACCAGCAGTGTACACTGCTTATCAAACAGGTTGTGAATGATCGGTTCAAGGGCGCTGTTGCCCGCGTACAGGATGACAGGCTTGCGTTGCATCAGCTTGATCGCCAGCGAAACCGTCCGCGCCAGCTTGAGAATCGGCTCCTGCGCGCCCCCTTCGAGGCCGCCTGTGATGAAGATCAGATCGGGATTGCTCTGCACAATCGCGTTCAAATGATCTTCTTGAGTGCGATCTTCGTCCAGCGTGATCGTCGCCACAATTTGCACATACGTTCCCGCCGCAGCGCGTACTGCGCTGGCGACGCTCACCGTCGGCACGAGGCCGATCAACACAGTTCGCAACGAACGTCCGGTGCTGGAGGTCGCCAGAAAATCATCCACACCCGAACGGTCAGCGCCTTCGGGCGTGATGAGTAGCCCTTCTTGCGAGAGCAACCGCCGTCCGGTGAATTCGCTGATCTGTTCCACCGCCCGCGCCAGTCCTGCGCGAACATCCTGTGCCGGATAGCCGGCAGTGCTGCCCGCCTGCCCCTGTGCCACCATGCGGTAAACGCCATCCACCAGATCGAACAGGACGACGCGGGTATGCACATTCCCGAAATCCGCCGCGAGGATTGAGCCGGATTGTTCCGCCATATCAGCCCCCCATAATCCGCGACAGAATGTAGCTAATGCGTTCGCTGAAGATGGTCAAGCTGGTCAGGATAGCCCCCGCGTACAGCGCCCCTAACGTGAGAATGACGAAAATCCGGCCTACGCCAGCGGCGGCTCGGATGATGAGTCGGCGGCGAATCTGTCCGTTAGGCATCCGCTGCGCCAGATGTTGAAAATAGATCAGGGTGCAGGCCACACCGAGGAACAGCAAAAACCCGCTGAGGACATCCACCTTAACTGCGCTGCCCGTCGCCGCTGCCAGCGGCAAAATCGTGCCGGAGATCGCGCCGACCAGCGCCACCGCAGTCCCCACACCGATCAGGAAAGCAATTGCCATGTTGCCCGCCCGCCCCACACGGGACGAGGTTTTGAACAGCAGCAGCAGGCCGAGGATGAAGGGGATTAAGCCCACCGTCATCCCACCCACGCCTGCGTCGGGCGCAAGCAATGTCCCGCGCATCCAAGGCACAATGACGCTCTCCACTGTCACCACCAGCGTGTAGCCCGCCGTCAAACCGACGAAGCAGTACACGGCGATGCGATATAAAAAGTTATCGCCCAGCAGATAGCTAAACACCATCAGCGTGAGAATTAACCCAGCCCACAGGCCGATTTGTTCACCGCTCACGAGAGGCCCTCCGAAACAATGAGCGCAGGATATTAATGACCGCGCCCAGCGCGATGATGGCGATGACCGCAATTAGACCGAGAGTCATGCCATACCAGCGCACATCCCGGTCAGGCAATCCGCTGTGCGGCGGCGGAACGGGCGTAGGTGCAGGAGGCGATGTGGGCGCGATGTCCGTCGCGTTCACTTCGGGCGTGGTTTCGGCAGTCACCTCCACAGCCGGTTCGGTTATCACCTCCGGCGTGGCTTCTTGCAGCGGCGGCAGCATGAACGTATCGCTATCGAGGCCAGCCACCGCGTAAGGATCAATCCGGTAGGCGCTGGTCGTCGGCGTGACGGGCGTTTCCAACCGCAGCAGTGAGGCCGAAACCCACCCTTCGCGGCCATCTGTCAAGCGCACCTGTATCCATGCGCTATCGCCCGTGCGCCCGATGACCTGCACTCGTTCGCCGGGTTTGAGTGTCTCTATTGCCGGGAAGTTGCGGCCCGCCCCTTCGCGCACCCGCACCAGATCATCAGCGACCACCACCGCAAACATCTGAACCGCTTCGGTCGTCGGCGCGAGGGTCGCGGCTTCGGTTGGCACGTCCGTTGGCGCGAGGGTCGCTGCCTCGGTCGGAACACTTGTCGGCGGCACTTCAGTGGGTACTAGGGTCGGGACTTCCGTCGGAACGTCTGTCGGCACGCTGGTCGCTTGATTTTGCGATTGCGCTCCGGGTGTTGCTTCTACCGTCGCTTCAGTTGTGGCGGGTGTTCCAGATTCGGTTGTAGCTTCCGTTACAGCTTCGGTCGGCG